>CANQFP010000046.1 GCA_947599965.1 uncultured Atopobiaceae bacterium
CTCGGTCGACAGGATTGGAACTGAGCGACGCATTCGAGGCCAATGGTTCCGTCGCAGGGGTCGGGCTCCGGGAGCTCTGCGTTGCTCACCGCAGCGTGGAAATCGTGCTCGTGCTTGCGCGCGGCGGAAAGGAAAGAGAGCGGCGAACGCATCACTCGCCGGCGAATGCCAGGGGTTCTCCTTCGCCAAGCAAGTCGGCGAGCGTGACGCCATCGAAGAAGTCGTTCAAGACGCCTTCCAGGCGCTGCCACATGGGCAGCGTCTTGCAGAAGCTCGCCCGGTCGCATGCCTTTGCGTCGCACGCGAGGCAGGCGACGGGTGCGAGGTCGCCCTCGGTGAGCCTGAGCACGTCGCCGACGGTGTAGTCGCCCGGGTCTTTCACGAGCCGATATCCACCGCCCTTGCCCTGGACTCCCTCCACGAAGCCGGCTTTCACGAGCACCGGCAGGATGCGCTCGAGGTACTTCGGCGAGATCTCCTGCCGCTCGGCCGCTTCGCGCAGAGGCACGTAGCCCTCGCCCGCGTTTTCCGCGAGATCGAGCATGAACCTGAGTCCATAGCGCCCGCGCGTGGAGATCTTCATCGGCTCCCCTTCCCTCGAGGCAAGCGACGGGGCCGCCTTCCGGTGCCGCGTCCTACCCGGATCAGATGGTGCGTGGAGGCCGACCTACTCGTCCTCGCTCTTGAAGAGCGGGGTCGAAAGGTAGCGATCGCCGGTGTCGGGGAGCAGGACCACGATGGTCTTCCCGGCGTTCTCGGGGCGCTTGGCGAGCTGGATCGCCGCCCAGGTGGCGGCACCCGAGGAGATGCCCACGAGGATGCCCTCCTTGCGGCCGATGAGGCGTCCGGTCTCGAAGGCGTCGTCATCCGCGACGGGGATGATCTCGTCGTAGACCGCGGTATCCAGCACATCCGGCACGAATCCCGCGCTGATGCCCTGGATCTTGTGGGCGCCCGCCTTGCCCTCCGAGAGCACGGGGGAGGCGGCCGCCTCGACGGCCACGACCTTCACCTCGGGCTTCTGGAACTTGAGGTAGTCGCCGACGCCCGTGATCGTGCCGCCGGTGCCCACGCCCGCCACGAAGATGTCCACCTCGCCGTTCGTGGCGGCGTAGATCTCCGGGCCGGTGGTGCGCTGGTGGATGAGCGGGTTCGCCGGGTTGGTGAATTGGCCGGGGATGAAGCTCCCGGGAGTCGCGGCCGCGAGCTCCTCGGCCTTGGCGATGGCGCCCTTCATGCCCTCGGACCCCGGCGTGAGCACGAGCTCGGCGCCGTAGGCCTTCATGAGCTGCCGACGCTCGACGCTCATGGTCTCGGGCATGACGATGATGATCCGATAGCCCTTGGCGGCCGCCACGGAGGCGAGGCCGATGCCGGTGTTGCCGCTCGTGGGTTCGATGATGACGGAGTCCCCCGTGAGCAGGCCGCGCTCCTCGGCGTCCTCGATCATGGCCTTGGCGATGCGGTCCTTCACCGACCCCGCCGGATTGAAGTACTCGAGCTTGGCGAGGATCGTGGCCTCGAGGCCGAGCTCCTCCTCGATGTGGGTGAGCTCGAGGAGCGGCGTGTGGCCGATGAGGTCGGAGGCGTTCTTGGCGATGGTCATGGTTTCCCCTTTCGCGGGTTGTTGATCGGACGATCGTGCGATTGACTCGGTTCGGCTTGTGAGACGGGGCCTCAACCCTCGCCGTCAGCGCTCAGCGCGCTGACGGCGGTGAATCCTCGCTCGAGGTCATCGATGATATCGTCTATGTGCTCGGTGCCGATGGAGAGGCGGATCGTGTTGGGCAGGATGCCCTGATCTTTGAGCTCCTCCTCGGAGAGCTGGCTGTGGGTCGTCGTGGCGGGGTGGATGGGGACGGCGCGTGCGTCGGTTGCGAAGCCGGGCTCCTCCATGGCTCGCTCCCATCTCTCAATTCCTACCAAAACGGTAGGAAAAATAGCCCTATCCAACCACCCTGTCAACGCAGATACACCGCGAAGCCGATGCCCTGGCGCGGCTGTCGAGGATCGAGGTGTTTGCCGGCTCCTCTCCGGCCCGGGATCTCCATCGCAGTCCCGACCCTCCGTTGACCCTCCCGTCGCCCGGTGAGGTTATCGCCCATTGTTGTGAACCCCTGCGCGCATACTGCTCATGACGAGATGACGTGCCATGGAAAGGGGGCGGCGCGTGAGCGTGATCACCGACTTCGCGGGGATGCGCGGGCTCACGGAGGAGTCGGCGGCGCTGAAGCTCCTCAGGGCCCGGAACGCGCCGGCCATCCTCGCCATCATCGGCAACCGCTTCGACGAGGCGCATCGCATCATCGCCGTGCCGGAGTTCGAGGGGTTCGTGGAGGCGGATCTCGCGGAGATCTCCCAGAGGCTCGACGTTCCCTTCGAGCGTTCGGCGCACGACTACTGCGAGGATTGGCGCAAGGACGGCTACCTCGTGCGACGGGTGCTCGATCAGGGCCGGCAAGAGGGCTACGAGCCCTCGCCGGACGCCATGGTGGCGCTGACCTTCGTGAGGGGCCTCCGGGAACCCCGGCGCGTGGCCACCGAGTCTCGCCTCGCCACCATCGTCGATCGCATCGGCACGCTCGCCCTCGCCATCGACGCGAACGTCGAGCGCCGCTCCCAGGAGCTCCTTCGCAAGCGCGAGGAGATCGATCGGGAGCTTCGGGAGCTCGAACTCGGCCGCGTGGAGACGATGGACGAGGATCGTGCCGTGGAGGCGGTGCTCGAGATCATCGCCCTCGCCGAGGAGGTTCCCCTCGACTTCGGCCGCGTGAGACAGGACTTCGAGGAGATCAACGCCTCCCTCTACGAGACGATCATCAACGAAGCGGAAGGGTCCGAAGACATCCTGGACGACGTCTTCGCCGGGGTGGATCGCATCTCGAGCTCCCCATCCGGCACCTCGTTCAGGGCGTTCTACGAGCTCCTGGGGGATGTGAATCGCTCGGAGACCCTCGAGGACGAGACGCGGGCGATCCTCGAGCATCCCCTGGCGGAGCATCTCACGCTGGCCCAGCGCATCTTCCTCAGGGATCTCATGCGCATCCTCAGGCGGCGGAGCGAGGAGGTCGACGACGTGCGCACCGCCTTCGCCCGGGGCCTGCGACGCTTCGTCCAGAACCGCAACTACCAGCAGGATCGCATACTCAAGCGTTCGATCGACCACGCCTTGGCGCTGGCGCGGCAGCTCGTGGAATCGGCGGGTCTTCGGGCCGACGTCTCCCAGTCGCTCGATCTCTCGGGCGTTTCCATGAAACCCGTCTCGGCGCTCGGCTTGCGCAATCCCATGGAGAGCCGCTCGGCCGAGGTGGTGGAGGCCTCCGGCGAGGAGTCGAGCGTCTCCTACGAGGTGATCCGCGAGATCGCGCTTCAGAGCGAGATCGACTTCGTCGAACTCGCGGACAATGTGAATCGCTGCCTCGAAGAGCGCGCCGCGATGCTCGAGGTGGACGCGGATGCCGTCGAGGTCGAACGGGAGCCTGTGCGTTGGGTCTCCGTCGGGGACGTTCTCGGTTCCTTCCCCACCACGCAGGGCGTTGCCAGCGTGATCGGCCTCATGACGCTCGCCCTCGAGCAGGGTGAGCTCGGGGATGGCACGGAGGAGATCGCGTGGAGCTCCAGGTCCGGCGTCGAGCGACGGGCGAGCATCGGGCAGCTCCGGTTCTACGAGGAGGTCACGCCGCTATGAGCGACGCAAGGTCAACGTCTGAGACCGGCGGAAACGCCCCCTTCTGGGAAGGGGATGAGGGGACGCTTCCCTTCGACGCGCGGAGAGCGCTTCTCGCGCTCGTGCGCGGTCCCTCCATCGACGCCGAGCGCCAGCCGACGCTCTGGAAGGCCCTCCTGGGCTCGATGGGCGCGATCTCGGCGCGGCTGAACGAGCTCTTCCTCGAGCTCATCGTCGATCCGGACGTGGGCGTCGCGTTCGTTCGGAACGTCGAGGTCGAGGGGCTCGAGGTCCCGAAGGCCGTTCGCACGCAGACGCTCACCCTCGGGGCCTCGCTCCTCGTGCTCTTCCTTCGCAGGGAGCTCCTCGGAAACGCCTCCCAGAGGACCATCGTCGCCAAGGGCGACGTCGTGGAGGCGCTCGAGCCGTATCGGCTCGTCACCGATCTCGACGAAGCGGCCTTCAAGCGCCAGATGGAGGCGGCGTGGAACCGTCTCGTGGATGCGAACATCCTCATCAAAACCGATGCCGAAGATCGCTTCGAGGTCTCGCCCGTGCTCCGGCTCGTCTTCGGCGTGGAGGAATGCCGGGCCGTGGAGGAGTCCTTCGCCCGTCTCCTGGAGGAGCGCGGGGGCAGCGTGCCCGATGGATCGGATGACGCGTCCGGCGAAATCCGATGATCGAGACGAGGTGACGGAGCAAGCCCATGGCCACGACCCAGATGAGCCTCCACGAGAACGACCTCTTCGGGTGGGAGCCCCAATGGCGCCTCTCGCGGGTTGAGCTCGTGAATTGGGGCACCTTCCAAAACCACACGAAGCTCGAGGTCAACGAGCGCGGCCTCCACGTCACCGGCCCTTCCGGATCCGGGAAATCCACGCTCCTCGATGCGATCGCCACGGTGCTCACGCCGCCGCTCAAGCGTCGTTTCAATGCCGCCGCGCGCGCCGATGGCGGCGGTCGCGACGATCGGAACCTCGTGAGCTACATGCGGGGCGCTTGGAGGAGGGAGAGCGACGATTCCGGCGAGATCACGAACTCCTACCTGCGCCCGAACAGCGCCACGTGGAGCGGGATCCTCCTCGCCTACCGCTCGGTGAGGATGATGACCGAGGCCGGGATGCCGAAGGCCACCGTCATCCCGAACGAGGAGATCGACCCCGTCCAGCTCGTCGTCCTCATGAATCTCAAGGAGGGTTCGAACGATCCCAAGGACGTGAAGACGCTCTATGCGATCGTGAGAGGCGAGCATTCGCTGATCGATTTCCAGCGCTACGCCGTGAACGGCATCGACAGGCGGTCGTTTCGGCGGGACTTTCCGAAGGACGTCGTCTCCGACAGCCACCAGCGATTCGCAGCGCGTTTCTGCGAGTTGCTCGGCATCCGCTCGAGCAAGACCCTGGAGCTCCTGCACAAGACCCAGGGTGCCAAGAACTTCGGCTCGCTCGACGACCTCTTCCGCAATTTCATGCTGGACGAGCCGGAGACCTTCCAGTATGCGGAGCGGGCGGTTGAGCAGTTCAGGGAGCTCGAGGAGGCGCACGAGGGCGTCAAGGACCAGCGTCGTCAGATGGAGGCGCTGGAGCCGCTCGTGGGCATCGACTCCGAGGTGAGGAGGCTCGTTTCCGAGCAATCCCACATACGCGAGCTCCAAGAGCTGGTCGAGCCGGCGACGACCAGGTTCATCGTCGATTTCATGAGCGCGTCCATAGACAAGCTCGAGCGGAATTTGGATCGCGAGGAACAGGCCGTCTCCGTGGCCAGAAGTCGCGCGCTGAAGGAGAAGGCGCTCCTCGATCAAGCGCAGGTCATGGTGAACCAGGAAGGCGGGCTCGCCATCACCGAGGCGGAGCGCGAGATCGAGGCGGTGCGGAATCGGCTCGCCGAGGTCAAGCGCAACCGCGAGGCGCTCGAGCACGACCTCGCCATGCTCGAGGTCGAGACGTTGCCTACGTCCCTCGAGGAGTGGCGGATGCTCGTGCGTCGGCTCGCCAGGGAAGCCGAGCGAGCCCAGGCGCACGAGCTCGCCCATAGGGAGGAGAACCGTCGCGTCCAAGGAAAGGTCGGCGAGCTCAAAGACCGGATCGACGCCGTCGACCGGGAGCTCGAGCACCTGCGTCGCCAAGCCTCCAACGTGCCGAGAACCTACGACGAGCTGCGCGTGGACATCGCCTCCGCCATCGGCGTCGAGGCCGCCACGCTGCCGTTCGTCGGCGAGCTGCTCGACGTGAGGGAGGAGTTCGCGGCGTGGCGAGGGGCGATCGAGCGCCTCTTCGGCAGAAGCTCGCTCACGATGCTGGTTCCCCAGCGGCTCTCCTCGGCCGTCGCCGCCCATGTGGACGAACGCAACCTCGGGATGCGCTTCGAGTTCGTCTCGGTGCCCGAGGACATGCAGGCCGAGCCCCGCGCGAGGGATGCGAGCCTCGTCGCGGCCCGCCTCGAGGTCCGCGACGTCGCCGGGCATCCGGAGTTCGCCCGGTGGATCCGCCGCGATCTCGCGAGACGCTGGGATTACGTCTGCGTGGAATCCGCCCGGGAGCTCCGCCTCCACGCAAAGGCGCTCACGATCAACGGGCAAGTCAAGCGCAAGGATCGCCACATCAAAGACGACCGTTTCCCCGTCGGCGATAGGAGCCGCTGGTACCTCGGTTGGAACAACGATGAGAAGATCGCGGATTTCGAGGAGACACGCCGAAGACTCGAAGCCGAGCATGCGCGCGCCCTGCGCGAGGCCGAGGAAGTCGAGCGATCCCAGCGAGACGTCCACAATCTTGCCGCCGCGTCCCGAACGCTCGAGGGGAGGGCCTGGGAGAGCTACGACGTGGCGAGCAAGGAGGAGGAGCTCGAGGCGGCCGAGGGGCGCCTTCGCCTGCTTCGCGAGGGAAACGAGGAGCTCCAAGCCGCGATCGCCCTCAGGGACGAGGCGCAACGGGCCAAGGACGAGGCCGACCGGGTGCTCGAGGACGCTCGCGTGGAGATGGGGACGACGCGAAGCGAGCTCGAAGGGTATCGAAAGACCCTCTCGCAGAAGGAGCGGGCGCTCGAAGGTGCACCTGAGGTGCCCGAGGACGCGCTGGAACGTCTGCGGCGTTTGTTCTCGGAAATCGACGAGGGCTATGACGGCTCGATCGAAGCCATGTACCTAACCTCGCAGAAGGTCGAGCGGAGGCTCGCGGCGAGGCTGAGCAGGATGGTCGGAGACGAGAATCGCCAGAAGCTGGCCGCCTCGAGCACCATGCAAACCTATCGCAGCGGGTGGCCCGTCGCCGCGGCCGACCTCGGGGCGGACTACGAGGACATCGAGGGCTACCTCGCCATCTATCGCCAGATCAAGGCCTCGGGTTTGCCGGATCACGAGCTCCAGTTCCTGAACCTCCTCCGGGATTTCAGCCGCGATTCGATCACCCGCCTCTCGGCGGCCATCCACGATGCCCCCGGCGAGATCGCGAACAAGCTGGAGCCGGTGAACGAGTCGCTCAAGCGCTCCGAATACGCTCCCGGGACCCATCTCAAGATCCAGATGCAGCTTTCCCGCGGGCGTCTGGCCCAGCAGTTCCTGAACGATCTCAACGCCATCACCTCGGGAGAGTTCAATCGGGCGACGCTCGAGGAATCCGAGCCCCGCTTCGAGCGCGCGGCCGCCGTCATCCGCATGCTCGGCTCCGACAAACCCGAAGATCGGCGGTGGCGCAGCCAGTGCCTCGACACGCGCCAGCACGTCCGCTTCATCGCCCGAGAGCTGAACGAGGATGGCGAGGCGGTTCGCGTCTATGAATCCGACGCCGGGCTCTCGGGTGGCCAGAAGCAGAAACTCGTGATCTTCTGCCTCGCCGCCGCACTGCGCTACCAGCTGGCGGACGAAAGCCGCTTCCTGCCCGCCTACGGGACGGTCGTGCTCGACGAGGCGTTCGACAAGGCCGACTACCGGTTCACCTCGAGCGCCCTCAAGATCCTGCAGGCGTTCGGCTTCCATCTCCTCCTCGCCACCCCGAACACGCACGTGGCGGTCATCGAGGAGCACGTGGGAGCCACGGTCCTGGTGAACTGCGAGGATTCCCGGCGCTCTACGCTGAGCCCCATCGTCTTCGAGGATGTTTCGCGCGAGCCCCTCGAGGATCCCGAGGAGGAGGGAGGTGGAGCGTGATCGACCCCGATGAGATGCGCAGGCATGCTCGGCGCGTCTACGAGCGCAGGAGGGGCGATTGGGTTCGAGAGCTCGTGGCGAGGGAGCTGGGCAGGCTCGATCCCCCGATCCTTCGGGAAGGCGTCTCGGAAACCGGCGGAGCGCAGGCCACGACCTTCGAGATGGGCCTCAAGCCGCCCACTCGTCGAAACGTGCTCCAAGACATCGCGGCAGTGGGGGAGTGGGTCGGCAGCTGGGAGGCGTACGCGGGGCCGGGCGAGGTCACGTGGGAGGAGCGGCGTTGGGCGAGCGTGGGCACGCAACGCATTCCCGTGAGGATCCGCCTCGGCGGCAGCGAGGCGATCGCCCGTGAGGCGAGGTGCGCGAGCGAATGGAAGCTGCTGCAGTCGCGCGCTCGCGATCTCGTGGGACTGGCCGCCGAGCTGAGCGAGGCGCTCCCGGCTCATCCTGAGGACTGCTCTTTGTCCGAAGAGCTTCCCGGGGCCGCGAAGCGACTCGTAGCCACGATCGCCACGACCTCCGAGCGCGACTGGGAGATGACCCTCATGGTGCTTCGCTGGCTGGGCGAGCATCGCGGCCTCTCCCGCTACATACGCGAGCTTCCCATCCGGGGCATCGACACGAAGTGGATCGAGGGCCACGGCAAGCTCGTGCTCGGCTTGGCACGCGCGCTTCTCGGTCTGAGTTCGCTGCCCTTCAAGGAGGCCCCCGGCCTCATCCGGCTGCGGGCCCTCGGGCCCGGGATCGTGCCCGGGGGATTCGAGGAGGCGAGCCTCACCGCCCCCGAGCTCGCCGCCCTCAAGACGCGTCCCCGCATGGTCATCGTCTGCGAGAACCTGATCTCGATGCTCACGCTGCCTTCGATGGAGGGGGCGCTCGCCATCTTCGGGTCCG
>CANQFP010000047.1 GCA_947599965.1 uncultured Atopobiaceae bacterium
ACGGTCGTCTACACCGTGTTCATGAAGGTCGCCGAGGCCTCCGGCACTGGCACGATGCCCGAGGAGGAAGAGGCCTAGTCCTTCCCCTTGGGCGGCTCCTTCGGGAGCCGCTCGCGAGCCTCGCCTGAGGCTCCTGTTGGCGCAACGCCAACACCCGTTGGCCCACGCCAACAGCGCTAGTCCAGAACGACCCGGGAGGGGCGGGCGCCTCCTTTGCCCCGCTCCTCCCCAAGCTCTTTGAGCTCGGTACTTCGACCAAGCGCGTCTGACCCACGCGCTCTGCCCTCGGTGGCCCCTCGCGCCGTATGGGCCCAGCACTATGGGAGGGAGCAACCCGCTCCCTCGCGGAAGAAGGGGCCACGCCCCAAGGAACAGGGCGCGTCTTTAGCGAGACGACGCCGGAAAGGAACCAAGTATGGCCAGGAAGATCCTCCTCTGCTGCGCAGCCGGTATGTCCACCAGCCTCCTCGTCACCAAGATGAAGCAGGACGCCGCCGCGCGTAACCTGGACGTCGAGATTGAGGCCCTCCCCATCAACGAGGGTCTCGACAAGGTCGATCAGGTCGACGTCATCCTCCTTGGCCCCCAGGTGGGCTATGCGAAGGGCAACTTCGAGAAGGCCATCAACGGTCGCATCAACGTCTCCGTCATCCCGATGGCTGACTACGGCCGCATGAACGCCAAGAAGATCAACGACGAGGCCATCAAGCTCATGAAGTAGACGACAGGGCCTTCCAACCCCTGCGTTTATGCAAACAGTTTGGCGACGGCACGGCGAACTACCACAAACGCACTCGTCGCCCCGACCAGAGAGGAGGTGCCCATGGAGGGTATGGACGACCTTCAGATGACCTGTTTCCAGATCATCGCCGCCGTGGGAACCGCGAAGAGCGATTACGTCAATTCGATCTCCCTCGCTAAGGAGGGCAAGTTCGACGAGGCGCGCGAGCTTATCAAGGAGGGCGACAAGGCCTACGCAGAGGGCCACGACGTCCACCTGAAGCTCCTCCAGCAAGACGCTGCCGGCGAGCGTGAGCCCGTCGCTCCGCTCATCCTGCTCCATGCCGAGGACCAGCTGATCTCCACCGAGGTCTGCAAGCTCATGGCCGAGCAGATGATCGACGCCTACGAGCGGATCTGCGCTTTGGAGAAGTAGTCCACCCCGAAGCCGTTACGGTTTCACCCTCAAAGGCGGTGTAGCATCGGCTACACCGCCTTTCTCGTTGCCAAGTCGAAGGGGGAGCGCCATGAGCGACGACGCGACCGTCATCATCATCTGCCCGAGTGGTCTCACCTCGGCCATGCTCGCCACGCGGATGAACAAGCGCGCCAAGGAGCGCGGCCTCGAGGTCGTGACGGATTCCATGCCGCTTCGCCGAGGCCAAGGCGCGCTCGAGAACTACGACGTCGTGCTGCTCTCACCGGGATGCGCCTCCTTCGAACGCGAGTTCAAGGAGATCGCGCCCGAGGTGGCCGTCTCGCCGCTCTCCAGGATGGTCTACGGGCGCATGGAGGCGGATAAGGCCCTCGACCAGGCGCTCGCCCTCATGCCGCTCGCCACGCGCAACCGCGCGGAAAACGTCGATGAATCCATCGCGGAGCGCGCCACCGCAACGGCTTCCGGCGCGCCGAAGAAGCTCATCGTGTGCTGCGCGGGAGGGATGTCGTCGAGCCTTCTCTCGCAGAAGGTCAAAGACGAGATCACCGCGCGCAACCTCAACATCGAGGTGGGATGGACGAGCGTCCACAAGCTCGAGTTCGAGCCCGTGGAAGCCGACTGCATCCTCGTCGGCCCGCAGGTGAGCCCCATCGCGGCGCGCTTGAAGGAGGTCTACGGCGACACCACGCCCGTCGCGCTCATGAGCATGAGGGACTACGGCACCATGGACGCACCGGCCATAGTGAACCAGGCGCTCCTGCTCATGGCCGAGCACGATCTCAGCCGCTAGCGGCTCTCCACGCATCCGCGCCTCGGGCGAGCTGTGGGGATGCTCGGGGGCTTTTGGCGAACGTATGAGCCTGCGATAGACTAAGGAGGCCCGAAGCGGTCCTTCGGGCTTTTTGCGGGGCGTCGAGGGGATCTCCATGCAGGAACTGTTGGATCAGATCATCACGCCGGAAGTGCGGATGGTGCTCTATCTCGCGCTCGCCTGCGTGATCATGCTCTACATCCTCTCCATCGTCTACGTGGTGAGGGACGCCCAGCGCAGGGGCGCCGAGCCATGGTGGCTCTGGGCGATCATCTCCGTCATCCCCATCGTCGGACTCCTCGCCTACGTCATCCTCCGCCCCTCGAGCTACCTCGTGGATCGCGAGGAGCAGGACCTCGACATCGCCCTGCGCGAGCACCAGCTCTCCCACTACGGCATCTGCCCGAAGTGCGGCACCCCCATCGACCGGGATTTCATCGTGTGCCCCATCTGCAACACGCAGGTGCGAAACGTCTGCCCGACCTGCCACAGGCCCTTGAACGCCGATTGGAAGGTCTGCCCCTACTGCCGCACGCGCATCCAGTAGCCGCGCTTGGCGTTGGATTCCGAGCTCACAGAACCCGAATTCGCGAGGCCCCTCAGGCTTCTGCTCGCGTGTGACGAGGGCCATTCCACGAGCATCCTCATGCAGCGCGTGCGAGCGGCGGCGTCGGAAAGCGAACGCCCCATCGAGGCCTCCTGCGACGGCTTTCGAGGGGCGCTTTGGGACGAGCGTTCGGCGGATGTGATCCTCATCGCTCCCCAGGTGGCCTATCTGCAGGGGGATTTCGAGCGGAAGGCGGGGTTTCCGGTTGCCGTCGGGCAGATCCCGCGGCGCGTCTTCGGCGCCCTCGACACGAACGCCATCATCGCCGAGGCCTTCGAGCTCTACGACCTCTACGAGCCCTATAGGCGCGCCTGGGAGCTCACGGAGGAGCTCGCGCCGCGCGAGGTGCTCGTGTGTTGCGCGGGCGGGGCCTCGAGCTCGCTTCTCGTCTGGCACATGCAGCGCGCGGCCGACGAGGCGAACCTCCACGTGCGCGTGCAGTTCTCCGGGGTCGGCCGCGGCAAGTTCCTCCTCGATCGCGCCGATTGCGTGCTCATCGCGCCGCAGGTGCGCTTCGCGGAGAAGGAGATCGAGGAGTTCAACGACCGCCACATCCCGGTGGGCCACATTCCCTGGCAGCGCTACGGACGCATGGACGGCAGATCCATCATGGCGCAGGCGGTCGGGCTCCTCGAGGAGGGCGGAACGCCGCCCTACGAGATGGACGAGGCGTTTCGCGCGCGCTGGGAGGCGGCCTTGGCGGAGCTCGAGCGCGTGAGAGCCGAGACTCGCGCCGCGCGCGACGAGCTCGTGAAGCGCTACGGCAAGCGAGCGAAACGGCACACGGCGGCCTAGGGGCACGCACGTGAGGCGTGCCGCGCAGGGAGGAGAACCCATGGCAGAACCGGTGCAGGTGCCCGCCGGAGCGGCGCTCGCCGAACGCGCGATGGCGGCGGGGGAGGCCAAGGCGCGGCTCTCCTCGGGCAAGGCCTTCCTCTTGGGGTGCGTGGCCGGGGTCTTCATCGGCATGGGCGGCATGTTCATGCTGCTCGTGCGGGCGGATTCGGAGCTTCCCTTCGCCCTCACCCAGATCCTCGGCGGCCTGGCCTTCTGCCTCGGCCTCTTCTTGGTGGTCACGGCGGGCGCCGAGCTCTTCACCGGCAACAACCTCATGGTGCTGGGCGCGCTTTCCGGGCGCTACCGCTTCTCGCAGCTCCTTCGCAATTGGGTGATCGTCTGGCTCGGCAACCTCGTGGGCTCGCTCGCCCTCGTGGCGCTCCTTGCCCTGGCCGACTTCGGCGCCATGGGCGCAGGAGCGGTGGCCGACGCCATGGTGGCCGTGGCCGCCGGCAAGGTGGCCCTCGCGCCGAACGTGGTCTTCTTCCGCGGCATCCTCTGCAACGTGCTCGTGTGCCTGGCCGTGTGGATGGGGTTCGCCGTGGGGTCGGTGGCGGACAAGCTCGCCGCCGTGCTGTTTCCCATCTGCGCCTTCGTGGCCTGCGGCTTCGAGCACTGCGTGGCGAACATGTTCCTTTTGCCCATGGGCTGGGTGGCACAGGCGCAAGGCGCCGGCGCCCCCGACGCCGCGCTCATCGACCTCGGCGGCGTGGTGGCCAACCTCGGCTTGGCCACGCTCGGAAACCTCGTGGGCGGAGCGATCTTGGTGGGCGTCGTCTACTGGTTCGCCTACGGGCGGAGGGCCTAAAGTCCCCGAGCCTCGCCGTGCGCGGGGGATTGTTGCTACACTTGCCCCCATGAACAGGCGAACTCAGACGTTCTAGGCACCCGTCGGAGCGGTCCGCGAGGATCGCACGGGTGCCCGTGAGCCGCTTCGGTTTGTGGCCGAGGCGGTTTTTCATGGGCGCTGCCGACGGGCGCTCGGTTGCGAGGAACATCCGAGCCCGCCCTTCCCCTAGGCACGACCGGCCATCGTGAGGCCGAGAAGAGGAGGAACCACCATGAACGACCTCACCACCCAAGCCATCGCCGTCACGCTGCCCGACGGAGAGCCGCTCGAGCTCGCCGAGGGCGCCACGCTCGCGGACGCCGCGGCCGCCATCGGCGCCGGGCTCGCCCGCGCCGCCGTCGCGGGCACCGTCGACGGCGAGCTCGTCGACCTCGCCACGCCCCTGCAAAGCGGCCAGGCCATCACCATCGTCACGCCCCGCGACGAGGCGGGCCTCGAGGTCATGCGCCACTCCTTGGCCCACATCCTCGCCGAGGCCGTGGCCGAGCTCTTCGAGAACGTGGCCCTCGGCATGGGCCCCGCCATCGAGAACGGCTTCTACTACGACTTCCGCATGCCGAGCACCGTCTCCTCGGATGACTTCGAGAAGATCACCCAGCGCATGCGCGAGATCATCAAGCGCGACGAGCCCTTCCATCGCGAGGTCGTCTCCCGGGCCAAGGCCCAGGAGATGTTCGCCGACGAGCCCCTCAAGCTCGAGATCTTGGACGAGCTCGACCCCGAGGAGACCGTCACCGTCTACACCCACGGCGATCACCTCGAGCTCTGCCGCGGGCCCCACGTGCCCTCCGCCGGCAAGCTCCCGCGCGACGCCTTCTCGCTCACCCGCGTGGCCGGCGCCTATTGGAAGGGCGATGCCGAGAACGAGATGCTCCAGCGCATCTACGGCGTGGCCTTCGCCTCGAAGAAGGACCTCAAGGCCTACGAGACGATGATGGAGGAGGCGCGCAAGCGCGACCACCGCATCCTGGGGCCGCGCCTCGGGCTCTTCAACTTCATCGAGCAGGTAGGCCCCGGCATGCCGCTCTTCCAGCCCAAGGGCGCCACGGTGGTGCGCATCATGAAGGCCTGGCTCGCCAAGGAGCTCATGCGTCGCGGCTACGAGGAGGTGCTCACGCCGCACGTCTACCGCGCGGACGTGTGGAAGACCTCGGGCCACTACGACTTCTACCACGACAACATGTACTTCTTCACCATCAACGAGGGCTCCGAGGACGACCCGCGCGAGGTGGAGTTCGGCGTGAAGCCCATGAACTGCCCGGGCCACGTGCTCCTCTACAAGCAGACCATGCACAGCTACCGCGAGATGCCGCTCCGCTACTTCGAGTTCGGCACGGTCTATCGCCACGAGCTCTCGGGAGCGGTGCACGGGCTCTTCCGCGCCCGCGGCTTCACCCAGGACGACGCGCACGTGTTCTGCCGCGAGGACCAGGTGGTGGACGAGGTGAGCTCCATCCTCGACCTCGTGGACTACATCATGACCACCTTCGATCTGCCCTACACCGCCGAGATCTCCACGCGCCCCGCGAAGTCCATCGGCACCGACGACATGTGGGAGAAGGCCGAGAGCTTCCTCAAGACGGCCCTCGACGACCGCGGCCTCGCCTACGACATCAACGAGGGCGACGGCGCCTTCTACGGGCCCAAGATCGACATCAAGGTGAAGGATTCCATCGGGCGCACCTGGCAGTGCTCCACCATCCAGGTGGATTTCAACCTGCCCGAGCGCTTCGACCTCGTCTATCGCGACGCGGACAACACCGATAAGCGCCCCTGGATGCTCCACCGCGCCATCTTCGGCTCCATCGAGCGCTTCCTCGGCATCCTCATCGAGAACTACGCGGGGGCGCTGCCGCTCTGGCTCGCGCCCGTGCAGGTGCAGGTCATCCCGATCGCCGACCGGCACCTCGACTACGCGAACTCCGTGGCCGAGAAGTTGCGCGAGGTGGGCGGCCGCGTGGAGGTGGCCGACCAGTCCGAGCCGATGAAGGCCAAGATCGCCAAGGCCCAGGAGCTGAAGATCCCCTACATGCTCATCGTGGGCGATCGCGAGGCCGAGGAGGGCACGGTCGCCGTGCGCGAGCGCTCGCAGGGAGACATCGGCACCATGGCGCTCTCCGACTTCGGCGAGATCATCGAGAAGGCCGTCGTCTAGCGCATCCGCTCAAACGACGCCGGGCCATGGGCACGATCGCGAACGACGCCACGGGTCGTCGGCTCCTTCGGGAGGCGGCGGCCCGCTCGCGTGCGTGTGCGCGGGAGACGTGGCGCGCCGAAAGCGACGTGGCGGCCGTCGTCGCGCGCTACCTCGTCTGCCACCCGCGCGTGCGCACCGTGCGCTATCCGGGATTGCCGGGCGACCCCGTCTTCCGGGAGGCCTCGACGAGCATCGCCTTCGGCTTCGGGCCCCACATCGCCTTCGAGCTCGAGGACGGTTCCCTCCATTGGCTCACGGTGGCGCCCGAGGCCGAGCCCTTCCGCCTCGTGGAGGCCCTCGAGGCGCTGCTCGCCTCCTAGGGAGGGAAAGGAGCAGGGGGAGCCGCGCCGCTCGGCGCTTGCGAGCTCGACCCCCACGGTTTCCCCTCGCTTCTTCGCTACCATAACCACCTTAGGGTTTGCATCGAGGCGGGAGGTCCCACATGCCCAAGAAGCCCATCCCCAAGGCAAAAGACGAGGTCGTCGACAGCGTCGAGAGCCTCGTCGCCGCGCTCGCCGATATGCGAGCCGCCCAGGAGGTCTTCGCCACCTTCACCCAGGAGCAGGTGGACAAAATCTTCTACGAGGCCGCCATGGCCGCCAACAAGGCGCGCATACCGCTCGCCAAGATGGCCGTGGAGGAGACCGGCATGGGCGTCGTGGAGGACAAGGTCATCAAGAACCACTACGCCTCCGAGTACATCTACAACACGTATCGCCGCACCAAGACCTGCGGCGTCATCGAGGAGGACGCGGCCTACGGCTACCGCGTGATCGCCGAGCCCATGGGCATCGTCGCGGGCATCATCCCCACGACGAACCCCACCTCGACCGCGATCTTCAAGTGCCTCATCAGCCTGAAGACGAGAAACGCGATCATGATCTCGCCGCACCCGAGGGCCAGGGAGTGCACGGCCGCCGCGGCGAGGATCATCCGCGAGGCGGCGGAGAAGGCGGGCGCGCCCGAGGGCCTCATCCGCTGGATCGACGTGCCGACCCTCGAGATGACGAACGAGCTCATGCGCGACGCCGACATCATCCTCGCCACGGGCGGCCCCGGCATGGTGAAGGCGGCCTACTCCTCCGGCAAGCCGGCCCTCGGCGTGGGCCCGGGCAACGTGCCCGTCATCATCGACGACACGGCCGACGTGAAGCTCGCCGTGAACTCGATCATCCACTCCAAGACCTTCGACAACGGCATGATCTGCGCCTCCGAGCAGTCGGTGACCGCCCTCGACGGCGTCTACGACGAGGTGAAGGCCGAGTTCGAGCGGCGCGGCTGCTACTTCCTGAAGAACGAGGAGGAGCTCGACGCCGTCCGCAAGACGGTCATCATCAACGGTTCCGTGAACGCGCGCGTGGTCGGCCAGAGCGCCGCCACCATCGCCGAGATGGCCGGCATCACGGTGCCGCCGAAGACGAAGATCCTCATCGGCGAGGTTGAGAGCGTGAACCCCTCCGAGGCCTTCGCCCACGAGAAGCTCTCGCCGGTGCTCGCGATGTACCACGCCAAGGATTTCGACGAGGCCCTCGCAAAGGCCGAGCGGCTCGTCGCCGACGGCGGTTTCGGCCACACGAGCTCGCTCTACATCTCCGTCACCGAGAAGGAGAAGATCGCGCGCCATGCCGAGGCCATGAAGACGGGCCGCATCCTCATCAACACCCCGAGCGCCCAAGGCGGCATCGGCGACCTCTACAACTTCAAGATGGCGCCCTCGCTCACCCTCGGCTGCGGCACGTGGGGCGGCAACTCGACCTCGGAGAACGTCGGAGTGAAGCACCTGCTCAACACCAAGGTGGTGGCCATGCGCCAGGAGAACATGCTCTGGTTCCGCACGCCGGAGAAGATCTACTTCAAGCGGGGCTGCATGCCCGTCGCCCTGAACGAGCTCGGCCACGTGATGGATAAGAAGCGCTGCTTCATCGTCACCGACCAGTTCCTCTACAAGAACGGCTACACCAAGCCCGTGGAGGAGAAGCTCGACGAGCTCGGCATCGTGCACTCCTGCTTCTGGGACGTGGCGCCCGACCCGACGCTGCAGTGCGCCCAGGAGGGCGTGAAGCAGCTGCGCGCCTTCGAGCCCGACGTGATCATCGCCATGGGCGGCGGAAGCGCGATGGACGCGGCCAAGATCATGTGGGTCATGTACGAATATCCCGAGGCGCAGTTCGAGGACATGGCCATGGACTTCATGGACATCCGCAAGCGCATCTACACCTACCCCGACATGGGCAAGAAGGCCT
>CANQFP010000048.1 GCA_947599965.1 uncultured Atopobiaceae bacterium
CACTGCGACCGAAAAGCGCCTCAAGGGCGCTTTTCGCCCTCACGACAACACACCTTATGTAGGGCGGAGAGCTGGGGATTCGATGCAAAAACGCTTCGCGTTTTTGCTGAGCTCCGCGGCCTTCGGCGCGCTCCGCTCCGAAAAGCGCCTCAAGGGCGCTTTTCGCCCTCACGACAACACACCTTATGTAGGGCGGAGAGCTGGGGATTCGATGCAAAAACGCTTCGCGTTTTTGCTGAGCTCCGCGGCCTTCGGCGCGCTCCGCTCCGAAAAGCGCCTCAAGGGCGCTTTTCGCCCTCTCGGGTTCGAATCCCCAGCTCTCCCTTCAGAAACAAAAAGCCGGCCCGAAGGCCGGCTTGTTGTTTCTGGCGGAGAGCTGGGGATTCGAACCCCAGAACGGGTCACACCCGTTACTCGCTTAGCAGGCGAGCACCTTCAGCCACTCGGTCAGCTCTCCGGGGTGCTAGCGCATTCTAGCCTATCGGCGCCGCTCGGGGTCGAGGTAGGAGAGAAACTCCCCATCCACCACGATGTCTTCGCGATGGGCGCGGAGCGCCTCGAGCGAGAAGCGGTCGATGAGCTCCGCGGCGCCGAGCGCCTCGCCGGGCTCGGCCATTCTCACGACCGAGGCGAGGAGCCCGAGGATCGGCTCCGGCCCCGGGAGCCGGGAGCGAAGCGCGCCGAGGTCGAGATCGCGCTCACGCTTCGAGAGGCGTCGCCCGTCGGGGGCCACGAGCATCGGCACGTGCAGGTAGCGAGGCTGCGGAAAGCCGAGGAGCCGTTGGAGGTAGATCTGGCGCGCGGTGGAGGCGAGGAGGTCGCGGCCGCGCACGACGAGCGACACGCCCTCGTCGCCGTCATCGACGACCACCGCGAGCTGATAGGCCACGACGCCGTCGGAGCGCTGCACGAGGATGTCGCCCACCTCATGCACGATGTCCTGGGACTGGGGCCCGTAGACCTCATCCTCGAAGCGGATGAGCGCGTTGGGGCTTGCCGCATGGGGGACGAGGAGACGAAGGCCGTGGGGCCTGTCCTCGGCGAGGCGCGCCGCGCGTTCCTCCCGCGAGAGACACCGGCAGGTGCCCGGGTAGACGTAGGTGCCGTCGCTCGCGTGGGGTGCGCTCGCGGCGTGGAGCTCGCGGCGCGTGCAGAAGCAGGGGTAGAGAAGCTCGCGCGAATCGAGCGAGCCGAGCGCCCTCGCATACGCGTCACCGCGATCGTGCTGGTAGATGGGGCCCTCGTCCCAATCGAGCCCGAGCCAGGCGAGATCGTCGATGAGCGTGGCCGCGAGCGCGGGATCGCTCGTGCGAGGATCGAGGTCCTCGACGCGAAGCACCATCCGTCCGCCGGCGGAGCGCACGGCGAGCCAGCCCATGAGGGCGGAGAAGACGTTGCCCAGATGCATGCGCCCGGAGGGCGACGGAGCGAAGCGCCCGACGACGCGGGAGGGCCGCCCCGGAAGGCGGCCCTCGGAGTTTGAGCTTGCGGTGTGCACGAGCGCGCCCGGGCTCGCGAGCTACATCGGCATGCTCGTCGTCGGCGTGAAGGTGCGCGCCGCGTACTTCTGGTCGAGGGAGAAGAGGCCGTCCGCGCTCTCGCCGAAGAGCTCCATCTCCGTGACCATGTCGGTCGCGTTCGTCTCCTCCTCGCCCTGCTCGTCGATGAACCAGTCGAGCATCTTCATCGTGCGCCAATCCTTCTCGGCGTAGGCGGCGGCGTAGCAGTCGTTGATGAGGCTCGTGACGTAGCGCTCGTGCTCGAGGCCGGCGCGAAGCGGCGCGAGATCGTCGGAGAAGGTCTTATCCGGCTTGTCGATGGCGAGCATCACGGGATGGGCGTCGTTATCGAGGAGGTAGCGGCGAAGGATCATGGCGTGGGAGAGCTCCTCCTGCACCTGGACCAGATACCAGTTTGCGTAGCCCTTGAGACCGCGGCCCTCGTAGTAGTCCGCGAAGGTGAGGTAGAGATAGGCGGAGTAAATCTCCTTGTTGATCTGCGTGTTGAGCTTTTCCTCGACGACGGGTGAAAGGGCCATCGTTCCTCCTTTTCCGAGGTGGCGGCCCCGCTCACGGGCGGAGTCGCTCTGTATCATGGGGGCCTATGGTTTCGTTTCCATTGTTCCACGGAGAGGCGGTGGGTGTGGGCAAGAACCGCTCACGGCACGGACGCGTCATCGGTCGCGGACTCGCCGCCCTGGCCGCGTTCGCGCTTCTCCTCGCCGCATGCCTCGGCTTCGCGCGCCCGGCGGAGGCCCGCGACTACACGATGGATCGCGTGACCATCGACGCCACCGTGCAGTCCTCCGGCGTGCTCGACGTGCAGGAGGTGCGCACCTTCTCCTTCGACGGCGCCTTCAACGGGGTCTACTTCACGATCCCCACGGGCGACTACGTGGGCGAGCGCGTGGAGCTCACCCTCGGCGCCGTGGGCGTGGTGGACGAGAACGGCATGCAGGTCTTCCGCGAATCCGACAGCGGCGAGCCCGGCACCTACACCGTCACCGACTACTCCACCTATGAGGAGCTCAAGCTCTACTACCCTGCCGAGGACTGCGACGTGAACTTCGCCATCGGCTACCAGCTCGACCACGTGGTCCAGGCGTGGGCCGACACCGGCGAGCTCTACTGGAAGTTCGTCTCGGACGGCTGGGACGTGGTCTCGAACAACGTCACCTGCACCGTGCACCTGCCCGTGCCCGACGGAACCCGCATCGCCCCCGGCGGCAACGTGCGTGCCTGGGGACACGGCTCCCTCGATTCCACGGTGGGCTTCTCGGGCGACGACGTGATCTTCTCCGTGCCCGCGGTGGGCACGGACCAATACGCCGAGGCGCGCATCGTCTTCCCGCTGGATTGGCTCGACATGGAGGCGCGCTCCGAGGCGCACCTGACGACGATCCTCGACGAGGAGGCGCGCTGGGCCGATGAGGCGAACGCCGAGCGCAGTCGAGCGCGGATCGTCGTGGGCGGCGCGAGCGCCATCGTCGGCGGCCTCGGCGCGCTCGGCCTCATCGTGGCGGCCGTGCGCCACGCGAAGAACAAACGCCTCCACACGCCGCAGTTCCAAGAGCTCTACTGGCGCGACGTGCCCTCCGCCGACCACCCCGCCGTGATCGGCACCCTCGTGAACGACGGCGAGTGCGGCGACAAGGAGTTCCTCGCCACGCTCATGCGGCTCACCGACGAGGGGGCCATCGGGCTCGATCTCATCACGCACGACAAGAAGACGCTCTTCGGCAACGTGAAGGTGGAGCGGGATTACCAACTCACCACCAAGACCCGCAGCTGGCGCCATGCCGAGGACCCCATCGACCGCGGCGCGCTCTCCTTCCTCTTCGACAACATCGCACCGCACACCGAGGCCTACCGGCGTGCCAAGGACGCGGCCTCGCTCACCGAGGGCACGGATGACGACGGCGACGCCGTGCTCGATCTCTCCGAGATGCAGGCCATGGCAAAGCGCATGCCGGCCACCTACACCGAGGCGCTCGACGTCTGGCGGGGGACGGTGAAGGCCGAGGCCGAGCGTCGCGGATTCTTCACCGATTCGCGCGGTGGATCGGCGGGGTCGCTCTACGCCATCGCGATCTTGGACATCTTCGCAGCCATCGCGGGCTTCATCGCGTTCATCGCCCTCGACATGCCGTGGTATTTCCTGCTGCTCCTCATCCTGCCCGTGGCGGGTTGCGTCGCCTGCGTCGTCCAGGCGAGCACAACGCCGCTCTCGCCCGAGGCCGTGGAGATCCGCGCGAAGGCCGAGGCGCTCAAGCGCTGGCTCGAGGACTTCACGAACCTCGACGAGGCCGTGCCGGGAGACGTCGTGCTCTGGAACCGCCTGCTCGTGATGGCGGTGGTGCTCGGCGTGGCCGACCGCGTGATCGAGCAGCTGCGCGTGGCGGCGCCCGCCGTCATCGACGATCCGGCGTTCTACCCCTACTACGTCTGGTACCTCGGCTACGACGGGGCGCCGGGGCCCTGGTCCTTCGTGCAGGACGCCTATAACTCGAGCTATCGGGCCTCGCAGGCGGCCATGGCTGCGAGCAGCGATTCCTCCGGTGCGGGAGCCGGCGGCGGCTTCTCCGGAGGCGGCGGGGGCGGCTTCGGCGGCGGTGGGGGCGGCGGCGCGTTCTAGGCGTCACCGGCGCTTGGCCGACGCCGGTGTGCGACGATCCGCCTAGTACGGCTCGCCCAGAGGCGGGAGGCGCTTCAGGCGCGCCCACATGAGCTGCTTCGCCGCGGGATCGGCGAGCGCGGCCTCGAACTCCCCCACGGCCATCACCCTGAGGCCGGCCGCCTGCACCACGACACCCGGCTCGAGGAGCGCCTCGGAGAGGTCGACGAGCTCCACGAGGTCGTTCGCGAGCGCATCGCGGAGGAGCCTGCGCGCCGCCTCGTCCGTGGCCACGACCGTGAGCGGCGAGAGCGTGGCGATCACGAGGGAGAGGAGCGCGGGCTCGAGCGCCGAGCCGTCCTCGAGAACCCCGAGGCAGCCGGCCCACTCCTCCGGCGCGTAGCCCAGCGCGCTCACGGCCTTGAAGAGCGCCTCGCCGTCCGCTCCCGAGAGCGGCTGGCCACCGGCGGCCTCGGCCGCGTTCGGCGTGCCCTTCACGAAGAGGATCTGCGGAAAGGCGCATCCGGCGAGCCGGACGCCCCGCGCGGCGAGATGCGCGATCTCGGCCTTCGCCTTGGCACGCGCGGCGATCTTCGCGCTCTGGCCCATCGCACCCCGCCTTCGCCGTGCCCGCATCCGCCGTTCATGCAGTCTAGGCCAAGTTCGGCAAGAGCCCGGGGTCGCGCGGGTATAGAGAGCCCTAGCTGAGACCCGCGTCTCTGTTGGGGGCGCTTCACCATTCGGAGGCATTCATGGCCGTAAACGAACTCACCGCCGCGAATTTCGACAGCGTCATCTCCGGTGCCGCCAAGCCCGTCCTCGTGGATTTCTGGGCGTCGTGGTGCGGGCCGTGTAGGCTGCTCTCCCCCATCGTCGAGGAGCTCTCCGACGAGATGGCGAGCCAGATGGACGTCTACAAGTGCAACGTCGAGGACAACCAGGATCTCGCCGTGCGCTTCCAGGTGATGAGCATCCCCACGCTCATCCTCTTCAAAGGTGGAAAGCCGGTCCACACGATGATCGGCGCCGTGCCCAAGGCCAAGCTCGCCCAGGAGCTGCGGTCGGTCCTCTGAGCCGTCGCACCCGGGCTCGCCCCGAAGCTCCCCCGCCGACCACCCTAGAATGGGCCCATGGAGCCCGCCACCCAGAGCAACGTCGCACCCGCCGCGCATCGCCTCACGGAGATGGCGCGGCGTTGGGGTTGGATCATCCTCGCCGTCATCGCGGCGATCGTGCTCTTCCTCGTCGTGGAGCGGCTCCTCGAGGGCCAGCTCGCGCGCCTCGACAACAACATCTACTGGAACTACGTGCGGCCGCTGCGCTCCGACGAGCTCACCTCGGCGATGACGGCCATCACGAACCTCGCCGCCTTCCCCACGCTCATCGTCGTCCTACTCGTGATGGCAGCGCTCGTGCCGGGCTGGAAGCCGGCCACCTGCGCCGCGATCAACCTCGTGCTCGTGGCCCTCTTGAACGAGCTCCTGAAGCAGATCGTCCAGCGCCCGCGCCCCGAGGGCTACCGCCTCATCCCCGAAGTGGGCTTCAGCTTCCCCTCGGGCCACTCGATGGTGGCCATGGCCTTCTACGGCCTCTTCATCTGGATGATCTGGCGCTACGAGCACGACGCGCGGCTCAAGTGGCTGAAATCCGCCGGATTCGTCGTCATCATCCTCGCCGTCGGGTTCTCCCGCATCTACCTCGGAGTCCACTACTTCTCCGACGTGGTCGCCGGGTGGTGCGTCTCCTACCTCTGGCTCGTCTTCTTCACGAAGGTCGTGGCGGTGCGCTTCATGCCGGCGCCAAGCCCGGGCGGGGAACCGCCGCACCTTCGAACCTCGCCATGAAAAAGGGCCGCCCCGAAGGGCGGCCCGAACCATACGCTTGAAGGCGGCGGCTAGTCGTCGACGATCTCCGTGATGGCGCCGGTGGGGCAAGCCTCGAGGCAGGCGCCGCAGGCGATGCAGTTCTCGGGGTTCACGACCTCGGCGCAGGCATCGCCGAGCTCGAGCACGTCACAGGGGCAGGCGTCGACGCAGGCACCGCAGGCAACGCAATCTTCGGGAACGATAACGGGATGGGGCATGGTCACTCCGATCTCATGGGTGTGCGGCCCACGAGATTCGAGGGCCCGGTTGAGGTGAATATAGCAGCCGTATCCGTCAATGCAACCTCTGGGCCACTTGCCTACATCTCGGCGGCGTCTGCGGGAGTCCTCGCCCACGTCTCGCCGGCGAGCGCGGCCCCGATGACGAGCACCGACCCGATGAGGCCGGTCGGCGTGAGCGGCTCGCCGAGGATGAGCGCCGAGGTGATGACCGAGACCACCGGCTCGAGGTAGCCGAGCACGGCGACGGTTTGCACCGGGAGCACCGCGATCGCGTCGAAGTACCACACGTAGATGAGCCCCGTGAGCACGACGGCGACGAAGAGGAGCCCCGCGACGCCCACGGCCGGATGCACCGAGATCGGCTCCTCGGGCGCGGGCCCGGCGGCGATGGCGAAGGGGATGAGGACGATTCCCGCCAAGAAGAGCTGCACGAGGGTCTTATCAAGCGGATCGACGTCGACCAGATGCTTGTTGAAGGCCACGATGCCGGCGAAGCAGAACGCCGCCGCGATGCCGAGCACGACCCCGAGCGGGTTCGACCCCTCGGCGAGGCCGCCGAAGACTCCCGACACGAGCGCCACCCCCACGAAGGCGACCGCCACGCACGCCGCCTTCTTCCAGGAGATCCTCTCGTGGAAGAGGAAGGGCGCGGCGATCACGAGCAAGATGGGCGCGAGGTAGTTGAGCACGCTTCCCACGGCCACCGTGGTCAGCCGGTAGGACGCGAAGAGGCAGAGCCAGTTGAGCGCGAGGCAGACGCCCGAGCCCATCATGACGGGCAGATGGCTCTTCACGTTCTCGACGTCGACGCGGTGCTTGAGGAGCGTGATGAGCAGAAGGATCGTCGCCGCGCCGATCATGGCCCGACAGAGCACGATCACCTCCGTGCTGTAGGGCACGAAGGCGAGGATGAGGCCGATGCAGCCATATCCCACCATCGTGGCGACGAATTTCTGCTCGGCGTGTTGCACGGCACCTTCAAGCTGCGAGAGGACGGTCACGAGCCTGAAGCATTGTATCGAGCGCGCGACGGCCCGGAGGCCGCGACGCACATCTCGAGGCTAATCGCCGGGCAGGGCCTCCGGCAGCTCCCTCGCCCCACGGCGCACGCGCAGCGAATCGACGACGTTCGTCACGCCGATGGAGGCGGTGAGCGCGCCCATGGTGATCGCGTACTTGAGCACGATGTTCACGCCCATGGCCGAGGCGTAGGACACGAAGGGCACGGTCGCCGCGAAGGCGATGGTCGACATGAGCGCCGAATCGATGGGGATGGACACGAGGTTCGAGAGCACGGCCGCGCGCGTGGCGCTTCCGGCACCGCCTTTGTAGACGCGGTGGTAGATGACGCCGTCGATGCGTTCGGCCACGTACTGGCCCACCACCGAGCCGATGACGATGAGGATGCCGGGCAGAAGCACGAGCGCGAACTCCTCCTGCGGGCCCGTCGTCTCGTCGGCCGGCATCCAGGCGGCGATGAAGAAACACGCGAACATCGCGAGGTTGGCGAGGGCCGAGACGAGCACGACCGTGTCGGAGAAGCGCTTGCCGGCGCGACGGTGGATCTGGTCGCGCACGAGGAACGTGATGGGATAGAGCACCGTTCCGGCATCGAAGACGATGCCGAGCGGCGCGACCATGCGGAGACTCATGATGTTTGCCGTCATGGTGGCGCCGATGAAGATGACGGCGAGGACGAGCAGGGCCGTGAGCTCGCGTTCATCGGTGCGGGAGAGGGTTCGGCCTCGCGTGGGCATGGGGCTCCTTAGTTTTGATGAGGCAGGATGTTGCGAACTGCCGTGGCCGCGGACGCGCCGCGAGGCTCCATAGTGCCACAGAAGCGGCATCCGATGAACATCCCGCACATGAGGCGCAGACGCTCCGTTCCAGGATGGCAACGGACGCGTGGGCCGACTCATCCTGCTGAAGGAATGCCTCAGACACGGCATCGTGCCCTTCATCATCCCCGACGGCATGCGCTGGTACTACTACCGCGGTCTCGCCGAATGGGATTGCGAGCCGGGCTATCTGATCGATACGTGCCTGAGCGCGCAGGATCGCTTCAGGGAATGGCTCGATTACTTCCGCATTCCCTACGAAGATTGACGCCCACGGTTGACACCATCCCCGTCTCAAACCCATAATGGCTGTTCACAAGCGGCGTTACCTCAGCTGGATAGAGGGCCTGACTACGAATCAGAACGTCGGGGGTTCGAATCCCTCACGCCGCACCA
>CANQFP010000049.1 GCA_947599965.1 uncultured Atopobiaceae bacterium
AATCGGCTCGATTCGGACGGCGCAAGGCTCTACGCGGCTGATTTCGAGCGGCCGAAAGCGCTCCGTACCAGATTCCAACACGGCGTAAGAGGCTACACGCCATCTGCACAGGCCCAAGGCTCTACGTGTCAAGAACATCGTCACCGATGACGATGCGCGAGGGCTCGCAAGAGAGCGTCGGCCGCAGCTGAACGTCACGGGGACGTCGCCCACGAGACCTCGCGGAGCCCGCGCGCACTCATCTCCCCTCGAGCGTTTACTAAACGTGGCGAGCCCGCAGGTACGGGGTCGCGGATTCAAGAATAGGCATGGTGTTTCGCCCATCCCCCACCCCACGCCAGGAGGCACGCATGGCAAAGCTCAAGGCTCGCGCGATCTTCACGAACGACGGCGAATGCGACGACATGAACTCGTTCGTACACCTGCTGCTCTACGCGAACGACATCGACATCGAGGGCATCGTCTCGTCGAGCTCGTGCTTCCACTTCTCGGGCGATGCCGAGCAGGGTGTCGAGCCCAAGCGCTGGGCCGACCCCGTCTGGATGTGGGAGGACGTGGACGCCTACGCCGAGGTCTATCCGAACCTCGTGGCGCACGACCCCGGCTACCCCACGCCGGACGCGCTCCGCGAGGTGCTCGCCGTGGGCAACGTGAAGACGATGAACGACATGGCCGAGCCCACCGAGGGCTCCGAGCTCATCCGCGAGGCGATCTTCAAGGACGACCCGCGCCCCATCTGGCTCCTCGCCGGCGGCGGCACGAACACCATCGGCCGCGCGCTCATGTCGATCGAGGAGGAGTACAAGGGCACCGAGCGCTGGCAGGAGATCTACGACCTCGTCTGCTCCAAGGCCATCATCTACATGATCGTCACCCAGGACGATACCTATAAGGACTACATCGCCGGCGCCTGGCCCGATCTTCCGATGCTCCACTGCACGAACATCATGGGCATCGCCTTCATGTTCAACGACGAGCTCGACCCGGCCGAGGCGCTCCACGTCTTCCGCGGCCCCTGGCTGTACGAGCACCTGCTCTCCAAGGGCCCACTCCTCGCGAAGTACCACACCTGGGCAGACGGCCACGTCTACCCGGGCGAGGAGCCGCGCTCGCAGTTCGGCAGCAACCCCGAGCTCCTCGGCGGCAACTGGTGGGGCAAGGAGGATCGCGAGAAGTACTACATGATCAGCGAGGGTGATTCGCCCTCCTTCCTGCACCTCATCGACGTTGGCTTGCGCTCCACGGAGAACCCCGGCTGGGGCGGCTGGGGCGGCCGTTTTGTCCGCAAGCCAGACAACGAGTTCAACCCGGAAGCCGACTACTGGATGAACGGCGAGGACGCCGGCCACCCCACGGTGAAGCCGGTCGCCTACCAGTTCTCCCGCTGGGTGGGCGACTGGATGAACGAGTTCGCCGGCCGCGCCGAGTGGTGCGTGACGAGCGACTTCGCCAAGGCGAACCACCGCCCCGAGCTCGAGATCGAGGAGGGCGTCGACCTCACGGCCGCGCCGGGCGCGACGCTCACCCTCACCGCCAAGGCGACGGACCCCGACGGCGACGAGCTCGCCATCACCTGGTTCGACTACCCCGAGGCGGGCACCTACGGGAAGTCCCTCGACCTCGCCGTGACCGGACCCGCGTGCGAGGTGCACGTTCCGGCCGACGCGCCCGCCGGCTCGACGATCCACGTGATCTGCCGGGCGAGCGACGAACCCGCGCACGAGGACGGCTTCATGAGCGCGTACGCCCGCATCGTCATCACGGTGGCATAGCGGGGAGGGATCCGATCCGCGCCCCGCCGCGCACCTTCGCCATCCCCTCTCTCCGGCGCCGGTATCGTCCGCGGTACCGGCGCCATTTTGCGGCACGAGGGGTATCGTGGACGCTATGGAAGCATCGATCTCAGAGCAGGCGTTCGGCGTGGACGCAGGCGAGCCGGCCGACGCCGGCTACGCCGCGACCCTCGTCCTCAAGTTGGGCTATCGCGGCGCCGGTTTCTCCGGCTTCGCCGAGCAGGAGGGGCGGCGCACGGTGGCGGGCGAGCTTCGCCGCGCGCTCGAGACCTTCCTGCGCCGGCCGGTGGAGCTCACCTGCGCCGGTCGCACCGACGCCGGCGTCCACGCCATCGGCCAGATGGCGAGCCTCGGCGTCACGGCCGAGGAGCGCGAGCAGCTCTCCGCCCATCGCCTCCTCGTGGCCCTCGGCGCGCTCACCCCCGATGACCTCGCCATTCGCAGCGTCTTCGCCGCTCCGCCCGGCTTCTCTGCGCGCTTTGGCGCCCTCGAGCGCCGCTACCGCTACCGCATCGCCACGGGCCCCGAGCCCGCCCTTCTCCACGATTTCGCCTGGTGGCATCCGCGCCCGCTCGACGTGGGCGCCATGGCCGAGGCGGCTCCGCAGCTCCTCGGCGAGCGGGACTTCAAGAGCTTCTGCAAGGCCTCCTCGGCCGAGGGCAAGCCGACCATGCGCTGCCTGCGCGAGCTCTGCGTCTCGCGGACGGAGGAACTCGGCGAGGAGATCATCGCCGTCGACGTTGCCGCGAGCTCCTTCCTCCACACGATGGTGCGCACCATCGTCGGCTCGCTCGCCCTCATCGGCGAGGGCCTGCGCGAACCTGCGTGGCTCGGCGAGGCGCTCGCCGCGCGCGATCGCAGGGCTGCCGGCCCGACGGCGCCCGCCGAGGGCCTCACCTTCCAATCCGTCGCCTACCCGGAGGGGCTCCTCCAACCGTGGGAGCCGCTGCCATGATCTTCCTCGAAGGCCTCTGGGACGCGGTCCTCGACACCGCGGCGCTCGTTCCCTTCCTCTTCGCGACCTACCTCGTGATGGAGGCCATCGAGCACGCCGGGCTCGGCGCCTCCGAGCGCCTCATCCGCCGCGCGGGCAAGGCCGGCCCCATCGTGGGCGCGCTGCTCGGCGTCGTGCCCCAGTGCGGGTTCTCGGCCATGGCGGCCACGCTCTACTCCGTGCGCGTGGTCACCGTGGGCACGCTCCTCGCCGTCATGCTCTCCACCTCGGACGAGATGCTGCCGGTCTTCGTCGCCCAGGGGGCTCCGGCCTCGCTCATCGGCGAGATCCTCGCCCTCAAGGTGATCGTGGCCATCGCCTGCGGCCTCATCGTCGACCTCGCGTTTCGCATCTGGGTGGGGCCGCCCGAGGCGCCGGCGATCCACGACTTCTGCGAGCGCGAGGGCTGCCGCTGCGAGGAATGCGAGGGGGGTGCCGCGTGCGAGGCGCGCTGCGCCTGCGACGAATGCGAAGCGACCGAAGCTGCCGAGCACGAGGCCGAGCACAAACACGCACTCGCCCACGAGCACCACGGCCACGTCCACGCGCATGGCGGGGGCGCCGGCTCCGCCGTCAAGGTCATCGTCACCTCGGCGCTCCATCACACGGTGAAGGTGACGATCTTCATCTTCCTCGTCACCTGGGGGATCGACCTTCTGCTCGAGCTCGTGGGCCACGACGTGATCGCGGTCTTCTTCGCGCAGAACCCCGTGAGCGCCATCTTCGCGGCCGCGCTCGTCGGGCTCATCCCCAACTGCGGCGGCTCGGTCATCATCTCCGAGCTCTTCCTCGAGGGAACGCTCGGTTCGGGTGCCCTCATCGCGGGGCTCCTCTCGGGCACGGGCGTGGCGCTGCTCGTCCTCTTCCGCGCGAACCGCCACGCGGGCCAGAACCTCGCGATCATGGCGACGCTCTTCGGCGTCGGCGTGCTCGTGGGCTTCATCGTCTCGGCATCGGGCTTCGTCTTCGCCTGAGCGCGCGGGGCACCTTTGGCGCTGCTAGGCTTGGGCTACGCACGACCGAAGGGAGTTCCCATGAAGACCATCCACCTTGGCTCGAGCACGCTCGAGGTTCCGGCCATCGTCGTCGGCGCCATGCGCATCGGCGCGCTCTCAACCCCCGAGCTCACGGCCTTCATCCACCGCGCGCTCGAGCTGGGCGCCACCTATTTCGACCACGCCGACATCTACGGCGGCGGCGAGTGCGAGGAGCACTTCGGCCAGGCGCTCGCGAGCGATCCCTCGATCGAGCGCGAGGACCTCATCATCCAGTCGAAGCTCGGCATCCGCAAAGGCTTCTACGATTTCTCGAAGGCCTACATCCTCGCCTCCGTGGACGGGATCCTCTCCCGCCTGCAAACCGACTACCTTGACGTTCTTCTGCTGCATCGCCCCGACGCGCTCATGGAGCCCGAGGAGGTGGCCGAGGCCTTCGACCTCCTCGTGCGGGCGGGCAAGGTGCGCCATTTCGGCGTATCGAACTTCAAGCCGTCCCAGGTGGAGCTGCTCAAGACCGCCGTCAACCAGCCGCTCCTCGTGAACCAGCTGCAGTTCTCGCTCGCCGTGGCGAACATGGTGGCCAACGGCCTCGAGGTGAACATGGATTCCGAGGGATCGTTCGACCACGACGGCAGCGTGCTCGACTACTCGCGCATCCACAAGATGACGATCCAGGCGTGGTCGCCCTATCAATCGGCCAACTGGCAGGGCCCCTTCGTCGGCGATCGCGAGCGCTTCGAGAAGCTGAACGCGGAGCTCGACGCCGTGGCCGAGGCGCACGACACGACGCCGACCGTCATCGCCGCCGCGTGGATCCTCCGCCACCCCGCAAAGATGCAGGTGGTCGCCGGGACGAGCCGCGCCGACCGCCTCGCGGAGATCGTGCGGGCCTCCGACGTCGACCTCAGTCGCGAGGAGTGGTACCGGCTCTACCTCGCGGCCGGCCATCCCCTCCCCTAGCACCGCCCCGGCACGAGAGCTCGACCTCGCAGCCGCGAGCACATGGGCTCAGAGGAGACCGGCCATGTAAATCGGCAGATACTTGTGGTGTTTTACGATGACCCCGTTCCCTATGGCATATGCATAGCCAAGGACTGATCACTTGGATTAGTGGCTATCACCGTATGGCGATCATCGCGCGGGCAGCGTGAACGCGCAGGAGCTGAGCTGCGCGATGATGAATACCGTGAGCAGGATCAGCACGTTGATGCCGATGGTGCGGTTGAGCGCGGCGGTTGCCGCGATGCTGTCGAAACCGAGCACGAGCCCCTTCAGGATGCAGAGCACGAACGCAAGCGCCAACACGCATGTGGAGATCTTCAAGACCAATCCCAGGGCCACGGGATTTCCCGCGAGGAGAATGTTCGACGCGAGATAGAGCGTGACGAGTGAGACGAGCGATGCGACGCCGATCTTTGCCATGAGGGTTCCTTCCGCGGCTGCGCGTAGTGGTGGTCGCCTCGACTATGCGCGGCGCCGAGATGGGCAATTGCGCAACGGCCCGAGCGAGACCGTGGTGCACTGACGGTGGTCGAAACCACGTCATACGAAAGGACCAGGCACCATGGCCAACCCCGTTCGCTCCCTCGCCCGCCTCTGGCCCATCGCCCTCGTCGCACTCGCCACCGTCTTCACACCGATGGTGGCGCTTGCCGAGACCGACGAAGCGTCGGTGCCCTTCGACGTCCACAGCTCCGAGGTGACGGATCCCCGCGCCGTGTTCGATGTCGATGGCGATGAAGCCGTGACCCTCGGAACGCGCGGTTGGCGTCAGGAGGGCGTCGCCTGGTACGCCTCGGGCTCCGAGTGAGGAGCGCGCGGGTGCTCTTGCCGGCTTGCGGGAGCACCCCCGAACGCGCAATTCAGTTTGAAACCGCGCAGTACCGCCGGTTTTGCGTTGGTCGATGCAAGGGCCGCTTGCGGCCGGAAGGGACGGGTGCCCGTGGATTCCGAGGGCTTGCCTCCGGGAAAGCGTCAGAACTACGACGAGGACTCCGATGAATTCGAAGAGGCCCTCGACGACTGGTTCGCGTGGTGCGAATGGTACGAATCGAAGGACTGGAAGCGGATGGGGCGGTTCGCGGCCTCCCGCCTCGTGCACGTGGCCGTGGCGTCGATCGCGCTCGCCAGCGCCCTCTGCCTCTGGTGGGCGTTTCGCGGCCACTACGAGGCCGGCGTGACCATGCTCCTCTCGATCGTCTTCGTCGGCGTCGTCGTCATCGGTCCGCATCTCGCGGGGTCGGTCATGGTGCCGAAGTTCGGGGATTCGCCCAGAAGCCACGATTCATTCGTCAGATATCTCTTCGGTGCGACGAGCCTCGCGGCCACCGGCGTCGTGGTCTTGTGCCTGATGGATCTCCTCACGGCGCTGGCTCTCGCCGGCGCGTCGCCCGTTGCGCCCGCTGAAACGCCCTGGTTTGAAACCCCGCCCGTCTGCGGCTTGGCGCTCATGCTCACCGCCGCCTCCGTCTTCATCCTCGCGCTCGCGAAGGCCGAGCTGCGCGAATCGAACGCGGAGTACTTGGAGGAGATCGGTTTTCTCGACGGAGAACTTCCTGACGACGAAGAGGATGCGCGGGACATTGGCGATGACGACTCGGAGCTCAATACTGAAGGCTAGTTCAATACAGGATTATCCTTTATTGAAGGGTTGAGTAGGTAATAGAGGATTAAGACGTGTATAGAACTCACCTAAGCTACTGAGACACTCCCCTAAACTTGAGCTCATTAAGCGGACAGCAACGGCGAGACTTTGCGCTAATAGTGCAAAGTCTCGTACGAGATGTTGCATAGTACGTGCAAAGTCTCGCCGTTGTTCTGCTAGGATCCTGCTCATGGCAACGAAGACAACGAGAACTGGAGCCTTGTCGCCATGGATCGCCGCCTCATGGAAGACCTCAAAGCTTGGGCCCAGTCGCCCACGAGGAAGCCGCTCCTGCTCATGGGTGCCAGGCAGGTGGGCAAGACGTGGCTCCTCCGAGAGCTCGGGCGCGAGAGCTTCAGCTCCTTGGCTCACATTGATTTCGACAGGAACCCGAGAGCGGCGGCCATCTTCGAGGGAGATCTCGAGCCCACGCGCATCATCCGCGACCTCGAAGCCATGACGGCGCAGCCGATACATCCGGGCGAGACGCTCGTCGTCCTCGACGAGATCCAGCAGTGCCCTCGCGCGCTCACGGCGCTCAAGTACTTCTGCGATGAGGCGCCGGACTATGCGGTCGCAGCCGCCGGATCCCTCCTCGGGGTTTCGCTCGGGCGCGAGCGGGGAACGGGGTTTCCGGTGGGAAAAGTGACCCGCCTCAACCTCTATCCGCTCTCGTTTCGCGAATTCCTCGACGCTCGCGGACGTCAAGCGCTGAGGGAGGCCGTGGACGAGGGTGACGTCGACCTCATGGCCCGCCTGGAGGAGGATCTCCTCGCACTGCTCAGGGACTATCTCGTCATCGGCGGCATGCCCGCGGTCGTCTCGAAGTTCCTCGAGGATGGGAGCCATGCCGCGGCGCGGGAGGTGCAGGAGGCCATCGTCCTCGACTACGAGGACGACATGGCCAAGCACCTCGACAATGCCGATGCGGCCCGCGCCATCGCGGTGTGGCGCTCGATCCCCGCCCAGCTCAGTCGCGAGAACAAACGGTTCATGTACAGCCAAATCGGCGTCGGCGGTAGGGGCAAGGCCTATCGGCAGGGCATCGAGTGGCTGGTGAAGGCGGGAGTCGCATCGAAGGTGGCGCGCGTGGGCAGCTTGGAGTCGCCCCTCTCGGGATTCGCCGATGAAGCCATCTTCAAGTTGTTCGCTGTCGACGTCGGGCTCTTGGGCGCGATGGCGGGGCTCGATCCACGGCTCGTCATCGAGGGCGACGAGGTGTTCCGACGCTACAAGGGCGCCCTCACGGAGCAGTACGTCTTCCAGCAGCTCATCGCCGATATGTCCAATCGGCTCCATCCGGATCCGTATTACTGGTCCGCAAGCGATTCCAAGGCGGAGAACGACTTCGCCTTCGAGATGGAAGGCACGGTATTCGCCGTGGAGGTGAAGGGCGGAACCACCCAGTCGTCGAAGAGCCTCGCGGTGATCGCCAAGCGATTCCCCTGGGTGAGCCCGGTGAGATTCGGCCTCAGGGGCTACAGGGACGAAAGCTGGATGACCAACATCCCCCTCTACGCCGCGGGCTCGAAGACCCTTTGGCGCAGAGCCGTGAAGTCGAGCGATGAACCCGAATCGAGCGAGCCGAGCGAGCGGGACGAGAAGATCCTCTCCCTCTTGGAGAGGAATCCTCAGATGAGCTACGAGGAGTTGGCGGCGGAGCTCGGCGTGAGTCGCGCCACCGTCGCCAAGGGCCTCCAGCGCTTGAAGGATATGGGGCGTCTCGCCCGTGAGGGCACCAGGAGGCTCGGCTCGTGGGTCGTCCTCTGAG
>CANQFP010000050.1 GCA_947599965.1 uncultured Atopobiaceae bacterium
CGAGGACGTCATGGAGTTCATCGACACGGCGAGCGCCGTCCGCGTGAACGAGTCCACGCGCAAGGTGAACCTCACGATGCCCGCGTGGCTGGTCGACAGCCTCGACCAGGCAGCTCGTCATCTCGCCGTATCCCGCCAGGCCATCATCAACATGTGGCTCTCGGAGAAGCTCTCGGAGAAGCTCTCGGACCGTCTCATCAGTCTCATCAGTCTCAAATCTTCGGATTACTCCAAATTTGAGCCAGAAAAAGCCAGAGTATCACGTGATACTCTGGCTTTTTCTGGTCGTAATCCGGAGTTGAGACTGTTCCTCCCTCACCATTACGCCAACATATCGAAGAGAGCGGGCACGCTTTTTGAGCTTTCGCAACGTGAGAATCGATTGAGGGGTCTCGGCGACAGCCCAACTGCGAATTCGACTTGTGGCCTATCTCCGTGAGGATCAGCGGGAAAAGTGCGTGGCTGGCGGTGTTCGAACTGTTGCATCTCCTTCTTCTACTGGACATTATCAAAGGTTCCGAATACTATGTCCAATAGAAACGTTCGATTTCCCGCATACCTATTCCGCAGGACGCTATCTTGAGATTCGGAGGTCCCTGTCACGAACACACCGGGCCATAACGCCATCGATCGGGGTGCGTACCTCGATCGGCTTCTCTCCTTGCGACGCAACGGCTCGGTGAAGGTCATCACGGGCATTCGCAGGTGCGGCAAGACCTACCTCTTGTTCAATCTCTTTCGAGATCGATTGCGCAAAGAAGGCGTAGATGCGTCGCATGTCATCGAAATCCGACTCGACCGCATGAGGGATCTCGAGTTGCGTGATCCCAAGCTCCTCTACGCATATGTCATGGAACATGTCATCGACGACGGGCTGCACTACGTCCTCATCGACGAGGTGCAGGAAGCCATCTCGACGGATGAGTTCAAGGATCTCGCGCATCGCCGTCCGGCACTATACGCCGCACTCAATGACTTCCTGGCCGAGGAAAACCTCGACGTTTTCGTCACAGGCAGCAACTCGCGCTTCCTCTCGAGCGATGTGATGACAGAGTTTCGCGACAGGGGGACGGAAGTACGCCTCCATCCACTCACGTTCTCGGAATTCGCCGGCGCGTCAAATGCGGATCCACGTGATTTGCTGGAACTGTATCTCGAGTACGGTGGCATGCCACGAGCAGTGCTAATGAACGATGTCCATGAGAAGCGAGCCTATCTAGAAGGACTTTTCGAAGGTACGTACAAGAGGGACATCATCGAGCGCTATGGCATTCGCAAAGGTGCTGAAATGGACGCCCTCATGAGCTTCGTCGCCTCGAATATCGGCAATCTCGCGAGCGCCCGCAACATCGTCTCCGATCTTCGCAATGAGATGGGGTCGGACATTTCCCCGACGACGGTGATTGCCTATCTGCAATACCTCTCTGAATCCTTTGTCGTCAACGCGGTACGCTTGGATTCGCTTCAAGGTCGTGAGGTATTACGACCACGTCATAAGTACTATTTCGAGGATGTAGGACTTCGCAACGCTCGGCTTGAGTTCACCCAGACAAATAGAAGCCAGCTGCTGGAGAACGTCGTCTACAACGAACTCATCGCGCGAAGATTCAACGTACACGTAGGACGCCTCAAAATCTGGGATACCACAGACTCAAAGCCCCGCTACAAGGACATAGAGTGCGATTTCGTGGCGCGTCGCGGCGACGAACGATTCTACGTCCAGGTAGCTTGGTCAATTGAAGACACGGCAGTCGAACAACGTGAAAAGCGCCCGCTCCTTGCCATACGCGATGCCAATCCCAAGGTTGTGATCGTCGGCGATCGCCGCGGACGCGCACGAGATCGCAACGGAATCCTCATCGTCGGGGCCATTGACTTCCTTACCGAAGGACTCTGAGCGGTCTTGCTCTCCCTCCCCTACGCCTCCGCGGCGAGCGCCGGGGCGGCGGCGTTCCGGGGCGTGAAGACCTTCGTCAGGCGCGCGACGGTGCCGTGGCCCGTGCGCTTCTTCGAGATGTCCACGGCGTCCACGAGGAGCCGCATCATCTTGATGCCGCGACCGTGCTCGTAGGTGGTCACGGGCTCCTCGTCGGGCGCGATCTCGAAGCCCTCGCCGTCGTCCACGGTCTCGATGATCACGCGATCGTCGTAGGCGGTGACGAGCATGGAGCCCACGCCGCTCGGCGTGTGCAGCACGGCGTTGCCCATGGCCTCCCCCGCCGCGAGCGTGACATCGAAGATCTCCTCGGAGGTGAGCGGCAGCGTGACGAGCATCTCCTCGAGGCGATGGCGCGCCGCGGAGAGGCTGTCCGCGCTGATGCGCAGCGAGAGCGACCAGCGGGGGATGGCGCCGCGACTAAGTGGCACCAGAGGCGGCGTGACGCCGGAGCGCGCCTTCATCGGAATGAAGCTCGAAAGCTGCAGGATCGTGAACGTGCGCGCGACCGGCTGCGATACGTTGACCAGGGTGAGCATGCCGCCCGAGCGCCTGAGCTGGCGCCCCAGCGTGAGGATCATGGCGACGCCGGATGAATCGACGTAATTCACGTGCTCGAGATCGAGGATCACGCGCGAGCAGCCGCCGTTGATGATGCGCTCGAGATGCCGACGCAGCGCGGGAATGCTCGCGACGTCGATGTCGCCAGCTACGGGAACCCGCATACCGTCGGAAATGATGAGCACGGCCGTCCAGTCTCCACGCGTGCCTTTGTCGAGGAGTATCTACCCAACCCCACGCCCCGAAGCAGCCTACATGATTCGGCGTCAAAGCTGAACGGGAATCCACAAACCTGCAGGTTGAAGCCTCAACTTTGAACAACACCCATCTATACGAGCCGCAGCGTCAAGTCTCAGGCTACTTGAGCGCCTGAGATCGTGGCTGGATTGAGTGCATCCAGAGCCTCGCGGCATCGGCAACTAATCGAGCCTAACAGCCAACATCGCGCAGTCATCTTCGAGATCGTTCTCCGTGAAGGCGAGCAGCACGTCGAGGATGGAACCGGGGAGATCTTCCACGTCCACGTCCATGAGGCCCATCACGGCCTCGTGGAGGCCCTCGTTGTCGAAGAACTTGCCCTCGGGGTTCCGCGCCTCGGTGAGGCCGTCGGAATAGAGCAGGAGCTCGTCTCCGGGCGCGAGCGTGATGGTGGCCTCCGTGAAGATCATCTCGCGGAAGGCGCCGACGACGCCCGACTGCTCCGTGAGGAACTCCGCCTCGTGCACGCTCGGATGGATGAGGAGCGCCGGCGGGTGCCCGGCCGAGCAGTAGGTGAGCGTCTTCGCCTCGAGGTCGACGATGCCCACGAAGAGCGAGGCGAAGGTCTCGAGCGACGAGAAGTTCATGAAGAAGTCGTTCAAGAGCCGCACCATGTGGGCCGGGCCGAGCCCCTCCCAGGCGTAGGCGCTGAGCGCCGTGCGGAGCGCCGAGGAGACCGACGCCGCGTGCACGCCCTTGCCCGCCACGTCGCCGAGAACCACGCAGGCGCGATTGCCGGGCAGGCTGAAGAGGTCGTAGAAGTCGCCGCCCACCGAGGCCGTGGCCGTGGCGGAGTTGTAGATCGCGGCCGAGGAGAGGCCGTCCACCTCCTGGAGGCGGTTGCCCATGCCGCGCTGGAGCGACTGCGAGATGTAGGTTGCCTGCGAGAAGGCGACGTTGCGGCGATCGGCGCGCACGAGGTCCTGGAGGCAGCGCCTGAGGAACGTCACGTCGAAGCTCTCGAGCAGGCCGGCGTCCCAGCTGCGCAGGATCGCGAAGGTCCGCCGCTCTCCGCCGAGCGAGGCCACGTCGGCGAGTGCGCCGCGCGGCTCGAAGCCCTCGGCGATGAGCCAGCGGCGGAAGACGTCGGAGCTCATGGTCGTCGCCACGCGCACGACCTCGCTCGAATCCTCGCCGAAGGCGGCGTCGAGGTCGAGGTTCACGAGGCGCGAGGAGCCGTCACCGAAGACGATGCGCAGATCGCCCGAGTTCGCGTCGGAGAGGATCGGCAGGTAGCGGCCCTCGAGCGAGGAGGCGATGAGCTCGAAGACGGCGTCGTAGTCGAAGTCGTCCGCGTCCGCGGCCTCCTCGAGGCTCTGGCGGATGGTGCGCATGACCTGCTCCACGCGGTCGGCGGTGCGGGTGCGCAGCGTGCCGAGGCCGTTCATGATCTCGGTGCCGAGGTGCTGCGCGAGGAGGCGGAGCACGTGGCGCTCGCCGGGCGTGAAGTCGTGCTCGTGCTCCCAGCCCACGACCACGAGGCCCGAGGCGTCCGTGCCGAAGCGAAGCGGCACGAGGTAGAAGGAGCCGAGGGGCGGCACCTCGCTCGCAGCGCGATCCTCGGTGATGCCGCTCTCCGAGGAGCCGACCGTCACGATCCCCTGCTTGCCGGCGCCCGCGCGCCTCGGCTCGGGCACGGTGATGGGCATCACCGGCTCCGCCGAGCGCTCGAGCAGACGGAGGTCGATGTGGCCGAGGTAGCGTGGCATGCGCTGCGTGAAGGGCACGTCGCCGGCCTTCCGCCCCGCTCGCGCCCCCGCCGAGGGCGATTGCGCCTTCAGGTGGAAGATGCCGTCGTCTTCGAGGTAGATGGCCGCGAGATCGGCGCCCACGGCGCCTCGCAGCTCCTCCACCACGGGCGAGAAGAGCGTCTGCGCGAGCTCGCGCGTGCCCGTGCCGAGGAGCTGGGTGAGCTCGTTCTGGGAGATGGCGGGCGCCTGGAAGGCGTCGTGGATGGCCTCGCTCTCGGAGAAGCCCCGGTTGAGCTCGCGGGCCTCGCGCTCCTCTTCTTCCCGCGTTGCAGGCGCGGCCACCGCGTCCTCCCCCGCCGAGCGCTTGATGTCGTCGGCGTGGTCCTTCACGAGATCCGCCTCGGCGGCATGCCTGCACACGAGGAGGAAGGAGCCGGCGTTGCCGAGGCGCTGGGCCCGCACAATCACCGGCAGATAGCCGCCCTCGTTCGGCTGGCGGCAGTGCAAGAGGCACTCCCGCCCGTCCAGGGGAAACGGCCACTGCCCCTCGGGCGCGAAGACGCCCGCGGGATAGAGGAAGAGCCGTCGCACGTCGAGGCCGATCAGCTGGCGTGGCTCGAGGTCGCAGATCTCGGCGAAGTGGTCGTTCGCGATGATGATGTGGCCATCCTCGTCGTAGCCGGCCATGGCGTCGTTCGTGAGGTTGAGCACGGCGTAGAGCCCTTGGAGGCTCACGAAGTCCGTGACGTGGCTCCCGCCCACGTCGCCGGCCACGAGGTTGTCGCCGAGGATCATCGCGCCCCCTTAGACGAAAAAAGCGACCCTCGGGAGGGTCGCTTGAAAGGTCGCTGGTGTCGGAGGCGGGACTTGAACCCGCACGACCGTTTAGTTAGTCACTAGCACCTCAAGCTAGCGCGTCTGCCAATTCCGCCACTCCGACAAGGCCTAGATACTCTAGCACAACCGCGCCCTACGGCAACATCCCCGTGCCCGATGCCGCCCGCACCGGGCACGGGGGCTTGCCCGTCAGAGCTTGATCGAGGAGCCCTCGATGGGGAACGGCTTCGCGAAGTGGCAGGCGCACAGGTGGCCCGGCTCGATCTCGCGGAGCTCCGGCTTCTCCTGGGAGCAGATCTCCTGGGCGATCGGGCAGCGCGTGTGGAACAGGCAGCCCGACGGCGGGTCGATCGGCGACGGCGGGTCACCGGCGAGGATGATGCGCTCGCGCGAGCGCTGGAGATCGGGATCGGCCACCGGCACGGCCGAGAGCAGCGCCTGGCTGTAGGGGTGGCAGGGCTCGGCGTAGAGGCTGCGCCAGTCGCTCATCTCGCAGATGGAGCCGAGGTACATGACGGCCACGCGGTCGGAGATGTGCTGCACGACGGAGAGGTCGTGGGCGATGAAGAGGTACGCCGTGCCGAACTCCTGCTGGAGCTCGTCGAGCAGGTTCAGCACCTGCGCCTGGATCGACACGTCGAGGGCCGAGACGGGCTCGTCGCAGATGATCAGCTTCGGGTGCAGCGCGAAGGCGCGGGCGATGCCGATGCGCTGACGCTGGCCGCCGGAGAACTCGTGCGGATAGCGGTTGATGTGCTCCGGGTTGAGGCCGACCACCTTGAGGAGCTCGCGCACGGTGTCGATGCGCTGCTCGGGGGTGCCGCCCTCGTTGTGGATGTACATGGGCTCGCTGATGAGCTCGCCGATGGTCATGCGCGGGTTCAGGGACGCGTAGGGATCCTGGAACACGTACTGCATGTCGTGGCGGAGGTTCTTCAGCTCCTTGCCCTTCATGTCGGAGACGTCCTCGCCGTTGAAGACGACGGTGCCCGACGTGGGGTTGATGAGGCGCATGAGGCAACGGCCGGTGGTGGACTTGCCGCAGCCGGACTCGCCGACGAGGCCGAAGGTCTCCTCGGGATAGATGTCGAAGGAGACGTCGTTCACGGCGTGCACGGCGCGCTTGGAGTTCCGGCGGAAGATGGAGCTGGAGACCGGGAACTCCTTCACGAGGTGCTCGACGTGGAGCAGCGGATCGTTGCCGCGCTGGGAGGGCTCGAGCTTGGCCTTCTCCTCCGCGGTGAGCGGCGTGTCCGGGGTGTAGGTGATGGCGTCTGCCACCGTGGAAGTCTCGGGCATGTTATTCCTCGCCTTCTTCAGCGGAGGCGGCCTTGGTGTCGTGCTGGGCCAGAGCGCCGTCCACGGCGGTCACCGTGCCGGGGGCCTGCTTGGCCATGCCGGCCACGGGCGCGCCGGCCGGCTCGTCCACCACCACGCGCGGATTGCCGCCCGCGTAGGTGCGGGAGTTCTCCGGCGCGCGACCCTTGATGAAGTCGGGGTCGAGGGCGTAGTGGCACTTCGAGTAGTGGCCGTCGGGCAGGGTGTAGGTGAGCGGCACCTGGTTGCGGCAGAGATCCGTCGCGTAGGGGCAGCGGGGGCTGAAGGAGCAGCCCTTCGGCAGCGTCACGAGCGAGGGCGGGTTGCCCTTGATCGGCGTGAGCGGCTTCTTCTCGTCCGTCACCTGCTCCGGGATGGAGCGCATGAGGCCCCAGGTGTAGGGGTGGATCGGGTTGTAGAAGATGTCGTCGGCCGTGCCGAACTCGACCGGGTTGCCGGCGTACATGACCATGATCTTGTCCGCGATGTCGGCGACGACGCCGAGGTCGTGGGTGATCATGATGATGGCGTTGCCGTTCTGCTTCTGCATCTCCTGCATGAGCTCGATGATCTGCGCCTGGATCGTCACGTCGAGGGCCGTCGTGGGCTCGTCGGCGATGAGGATGTCGGGGTCGCAGGCGAGCGCCATGGCGATCATGGCCCTCTGGCGCATGCCGCCGGAGAACTCGTGCGGGTACTCCCTCACGCGCTGCTCGGCGTTGGGGATGCCGACCATCGAGAGGAGCTCGGCGGCGCGATCGACCGCGTCCTTCTTGGAATAGCCGCGGTGGATGCGCAGCGGCTCGCCGATCTGGTCGCCCACGCGATAGACCGGGTTCAGGGCCGTCATCGGGTCCTGGAAGATCATCGCGATGTCGTTGCCGCGCACGTTCTGCATCTCGCGCTCGCTCATCTGCAGGAGCGAACGGCCGCGGTAGAGGACGTCGCCGCCCTCGATCTTTCCCGGGGGCATGTCGATGAGGCCCATGATCGTCATGGCCGTGACCGACTTGCCGGAGCCGGATTCGCCGACGACGCCGAGCGTCTCGCCGCGATCGAGCGTGTAGGAGACGCCGTTCACGGCCTTCACCACGCCGTCCTTCGTGTGGAAGAACATGTGGAGGTCGTCCACCTCGAGGAGGTGGTGCCCCTCGGGAATCGGCTGCTCCTTGAGGTCGACGACCTCGTCCATGATGTTGTTCAAGGGCGTGTTGGCCAAAGGATCGACGGCCTCGCCCGACTTCTTCTTACCAAATGCCATGGCTATCACGCGTCCTTCATCTTGACGTCGAGGGCATCGCGCAGGCCGTCGCCCACGAGGGTGAAGGAGAGCACCGTGGTGAGGATGGCGAGGCCGGGCATGAGCATGAGCCAGGGCTCGGTGGCCAGGTACTGCTGGCCGTCTTGGATCATGAGGCCCCACGAGGGGTCGGGGGGCGTGACGCCCATGCCGAGGAACGAGAGCGCGCTCTCGGTGAGGATGGCGCCGCCGATGTTCATCGTGGCGTAGACCACGATGGAGGCCACGGAGTTCGGGAAGAT
>CANQFP010000051.1 GCA_947599965.1 uncultured Atopobiaceae bacterium
GCGAGCCAGAAGTTGTAGTTGCCGAAGGTCACGCCCGTGATGAAGTTCTGCCAACCGGCGAAGCTCTCGGCGGTGGGGAACGCGAAGGTCTCGGTCTTCACGAACGTGTTGAGCTTGAACGAGTTAATGACGACGGCCACCACGGGAAGCACCCAGATGACGCAGATGATGGCCAGGATGACGGACAGGACGATGAGTCCGCGGCTCTCGGCTTCGAGGCCGCCCTTAGCTTTTTGCGCCATTACTGTTGCACCTCCCTCTTACGGGTGTACGCCAGCTGGGCGAGGCCCATGCCGGCAACGAGGATGAAGAAGATGACCGCCATCGCCTGGGCCGTTCCGCGAGCGCCCGTGGAGCTCGTGTAGAAGGTCTTGTAGATGGTGAGGGCGAGCATCTGGGTGTAGCCGATGGGCGGCTGGCCCGAGATCGGTTGGCCGCCTGTCAACGCGAGGTTCTGATCGAAGAGCTTGAAGCCGTTGGTGAGGCTCAGGAACATGCAGATCGTGAAGGACGGCATGACGTTCGGGATCGTCACCTTGAAGAGCGTCTGCATCTTCGTGGCGCCGTCGATCTTGGCCGCTTCGATCATGTCGCCGGGCACTGCGTTCAGGCCGGCGATGTAGATGATCATCATGTAGCCGATCTGCTGCCAGCACATGACGATGATGAGGCCCCAGAAGCCCCACGTCTGATCGATGAGGATCGACGTGTTATAGGCCGAGAGGAAGCCGTCGAAGATCATGGACCAGATGTAGCCGAGCACGATGCCGCCGATGAGGTTCGGCATGAAGAACACCGTGCGGAACAGGTTCGAGCCCTTGATCTTTTGGGTGAGCAGGTAGGCCACCGTGAACGCGAGCACGTTGATGATGACGAGGCTCACGACGGCCGTGAGGGCCGTGTACCAGAACGAATAGATGAACTGCTGGTCGGTGAAGACCTTCCCGTAGTTGTCGATGCCGACGAACTGCGCGTCCGAGATGAGCTGGAACTTGCAGAACGAAAGCCAGATACCCTGGAAGAAGGGCCAGACGAAGCCGATCACGAAGGCGATGACGACGGGACCCAAGAACAACCAGCACCACTTGCGCGTGGCGGTTCTGATCGAGTTCGCCTTCAACGACTTGGCCATATCCTCTCCTCTCTACTCCCTTGACGATTCGTTGATTGGGCAAAAAAGCCGGAGCGGCTCCGCAACCGCCCCGGCTTCCCCAGTACTAATGGATGTGAAGAGCAGACGACATTAGCCGTTGACCTTCTGGTAGTTCGTGGCCCAACCCTCGACGAACGCGCTCTGGACGCCGGCCCAGTTGGAATCGTTCTGGTCGCCGTTGTAGGTGTTGAGCGCGGAGACGAGAGCGGCGCGGTACTCGTCGACGTTCGGCTGGAAGTTGAAGTCCCAGTCCATCGTGTAGCAGTCGGCGGAGTTGAGCTCCTCGGCGTCGTTCAGGAAGCCGTTGTCGCCCTTTTGCGCGTTGATGAACGGCATGGAGCCGAGCTGCGCGACGAGCTCCTTGGAGGCGTCGGGGTCGGTGACCAGCCAGACCATGAAGTCGATGGTGGCAGCCTGATCGTCCTCGGAGACCTTGCTGTTGACGGCCCAGCAGTTCTCGGTACCGCTGTTGAGGCCGGCCTTCTCCTCGCCGTCGACGCCGCAGTAGTACGGGATCATCGTGGCGTCGGGCACCTTCTCGGAGACGTCGCCGTAGGTCCAGGAGCCCTGGAGCATGAAGGCGACCTTGCCGTCGGTGAAGGCGGTCTGAGGATCGTGGCCGCCCGTGGCGAGGTCGGTCGGCGGGACGGTGGAGTTGTTGGTCACGAGGTCATAGAGGTTCTTGTAGTTCGGCAGGTAGTCGCCGGTGATGGTGGGCGGGCACTCCTTCCACGCATCCGGGTCGGCCTTGGCCTCGTAGAAGTAGTCGATGTTGGCGAGGTGGCCGGTGTAGATCCAGCTGTTGGAGTCGTCCATGTCGGCGGGCGCGAAGGCGTCGAAGCCGAGCTCGGAGGCGCGGGAGTGGATGTCCTCGGCGAGGGTCTTCAGCGCGTCGAAGCTCTGGATGGTGCCGAGGTCGCCGCCGGCCTTGGTGACGAGCTCGGGGTTCGCGATGATGCCGAAGCTCTCGTAGCAGTAGCCCTGGGAGACCATGCGGCCCTCGTCGTCATACAGGTTGAAGTCGTCGGTCGTACCCTCGTCGGCGATCTTGGTGCCCTTGAGGTCGATGGCGTAGCTGCCCCACGTCTTGACGGCGGCCTGGTTGCCGATGACGAACATGGTGGGCGGCTCGGACTTCTCCATCTCGGAGGTGAGGGTCTGGTCATAGGTGCCGGAGGCGGCGGTGACGACCTTCACGGGGACGCCCTTGCTGTCGCTATAGGTCTTGGCGAGGCTCTGGAGGGTCTCGTCGATCTCGGGCTTGAAGTTCAGCCAGTAGACGGAACCCTTGGTGGCGTCGCCGCCGGAGGACTCGCCGCTCGAGCTCTCGCTGCCGCTGGAGCTACCGCCGCACGCGGCCAGCGAAAGCGAGAGAAGGCCGGCACCACCCAGGAACGCCCTACGGGTCAGCTTGGTGCTCATACACGTGCTCCTTTCCGTAGCATCCGCTCTTCGGATGCACGTTCTACCGACAAGCCTTCAGGCGAAGAGTTTACCTGAAAAGTCCTATCGGCACTGCATTGTGGGTCGACCTGCTTTGAGGAGCCGACCGTCTTTCCTACCGTGTAGGTTTATACTGCGTGAGCGGCGGCGGCAAGAAAGTTACGCCGCTCGGGGCTAAATTCTGGGTGAACGCGAACCCGTCGACGACTTTTTTTGGAGACCCTGTGGCCGATATGACCAATTCGCGCCTTCAGAGCGCCGTGATCTACTCCGCCTTCATTCGCAACCACACCGAGGAGGGCACGTTCGCGGCCTTCGAGCGTGACCTCGACAGGATCGCGAATCTTGGATGCGACATCGTCTGGCTCCAGGCCATCCACCCCATCGGCGTGAAGGGCCGCAAGGGCTCGCTCGGGAGCCCCTACGCCATCCGCGACTACCGCGCGGTGAACCCCGAATTCGGCACGCGCGAGGACTTCGAGCACCTCGTGGCCGCGGCGCACGAACGCGGTCTCCTCGTGATGATGGACGTGGTCTACAACCACACCTCGCCCGATTCCGTACTCTGGGAGACGCACCCCGAGTGGTTCTACACGGATGCGAACGGCGAGCCCGGCAACAAGATCGGCGACTGGGCCGACGTCATCGACCTCGACTATACGCAGTCCGCGCTCTGGGACTACCAGATCGAGACGCTCGTGGAGTGGGCGCGGCTCGTCGATGGCTTCCGCTGCGACGTGGCATCGTTCGTGCCGGTGGAGTTCTGGAAACGGGCTCGCGCGGCCGTCGAGGAGGTGCACCCGGGCTTCATCTGGCTCGCGGAGACGGTGCATCGCTCCTTCGGCGAGACGGCGCGCCGCCTCGGCTTCTATTCGGCGACCGACACCGAGGACTTCGAGGCCTTCGACATCGAATACTCCTACGACGTGCAGACCGCCTTCGACGACTACCTCGCGGGCAGGATCGCGCTCTCGCACTACCTCGACCTCATCGACTTCCAGGAAGCCACCTACCCCGCGAACTACAACAAGCTTCGCTACCTCGAGAACCACGACACGCCGAGGATCGCGTCCGTCATCTCGCAGCGTGAGGGCAAGCCGGCGTTCAGCCTCGCGAACCTCACCGCGCTCATCTACTTCCTCAAGGGCACGACGATGATCTACCAGGGCCAGGAGGTGGGCACCGCCGAGCGCACGCCGATCTTCGACCACAACCCCGTGAACTGGGGCCTGTGCGAGGACCTCACCCCGCTCATGCGGCGGCTTTCCGAAATCCAGCACACGGTGCTCGGCGACGCGGACTTCCATCGCGGCTGGGCGATGGATGAGACCGACACGGCGGTGCTCGTGCGCGACGGTTCCGAGGGACGGGCCGTGGCCGTGCTCTCCCTCACGGGCGAGCCGGCGGAGGCCTCGCTCGTAGAGCCCATGCCCGAGGGTCCGGGGGAGCAGGTGCTCGCCGACGGCGACTACGTGAACCTCGTGGACGGCGAGACCGTGCACGTTCGCGACGGCGTCCTCGCCTGCGCGGGCGCGCCGGTGATCGTGCACGTTGAGACGCGCGGCTAGGGCATGCTTCGAGGCGTGAGACCCCACGCCTCCGCTACACTGGGGCATTGGTTTGTCGCCGAGCTCTTCGAACGGGAGTCCCATGGAGCCTGAGGCCAATTCCGTGAACCGCGTCGCCGAGATCCGCGACGAGATCTCGTCGCTCATCGGCGTGAAGGTCTACGTCAAGGCGAACCTCGGCCGCTCGCGCATCATCGAGCGCAACGGCGTGATCATCGAGGCGCATCCGTCGCTCTTCGTCGTCGAGGTGGAGGAGGGCCGCGGCCGCACCGCGCGCCAGTCCTACCAATACGTCGACGTGCTCACGGGCACGGTCGAGCTCACGAACCCCGAGACGGGCGAGGAGCTGCTCACGAGCGGCGCCTCGGAGTAGCGTCCGGCCATGGAGGAGCTCTCCCTGCTCGCTCCGGCCAAGGTGAATCTCGTATTGCGCGTGGGCGCTCGCGGGCCGAGCGGCTATCACGCCGTCGAAACGGTGATGGCCACGCTCGTCTTCGGCGATGAGCTGCGCGTGCGTGGAGCCGAGCGCTTCTCCCTCACGTGCACGGGCGAGGGAGCCAAGAGCATCCCGCGGGAGGAGAACCTCGCCGCTCGGGCGGCGCTCGCGCTGGCCACGGCACTCGAGCGCGAACCGAATGTGGCCCTCGAGCTCGAGAAACGCATTCCCGCCGAAGCCGGGCTCGGCGGCGGTTCCTCCGATGCGGCGGCCGTGCTCCGTGCGCTCTCCGCGCTCTGGGGCGTGCGCGTGGACGATCCGCGCGTCGCATCCGTGGCTCGCGAGCTCGGCTCCGACGTGCCCTTCTTCCTCGGACCTCGTGTCGCGCTCCTCTCGGGCCGCGGCGACGAGTTCGTTCGCGCACTCCCCTGCCCCGAGCTTCCCGTCGTGCTCGTGCGACCTCAGGGCCCCGGCGTCTCGACTCCGGCGTGCTACCGCGCCTTCGACGAGCTCGGCGGCGTGGAGGCGTGCACCGAACCCCTGGCGGCCGCCCTCGAGGCGGGCGATCCGCGCGCCATCGGCGCGGCGCTCGCAAACGACCTCGAAGCCGCCGCGTTCTCGCTCAAATCCGAGCTCGGTGACGTGCTCTCGTGGCTCGGCTCGCGAGACGGGGTGACAGGCGCCCTCCTCGCCGGCTCGGGGAGCGCCTGCTTCGCGCTCGCGGAATCGAACGCCGCGGCGGCGCGCATCGCCACCGCGGCCAGAAGCGAAGGCCTCTGGGCCCTCGCCACGTCAATCATGCCGAACTAGCAGAGCGAGAGCGCCGCCTCGTCGGCCACCACGACGCAATTCGTGTGGAGCTGCAAGATGGAGGCCGTGCAGTGCGGGGTCACCGGCCCGTGGATCATGTCGTGGACCGCCTGCGCCTTATCCTCGCCCGAGACCGCCATCACGATCATCTTCGCGCGCATGATCGTCTGCACGCCCATCGTGTAGGCCTGGCGCGGCACCTCGTCGGCGTTGTCGAAGAGGCGCGCGTTCGCCTCGATCGTCGACTGGGTGAGGTCGACGCACTGGCAGCCCTTGGAGAAGCTCTCGCCCGGCTCGTTGAAGCCGATGTGGCCGTTGCGGCCGAGGCCGAGGAGCTGGAGGTCGAGGTGGCCGGCCTTGCGCACGAGCTCGTCGTATTCACGGCAGGCGATCTCGGCGTCGAGGTTCGCGCCCTCGGGCACGTGCGTGTTCTCCGGCTTGATGTCGATGTGGTCGAAGAACGTGTGGTTCATGAAGTAGCGGTAGCTCTGCGGGTTCTTGCCGGTGAGGCCGCGATACTCATCGAGGTTGTAGGTGGAGACCTCGGCGAAGGTCACGTCGCCCTTCTCGTACCACTTGATGAGCTGCTCGTAGGCGCCGATCGGCGTGGTGCCCGTGGCGAGGCCGAGCGTGCAGTCGGGCTTCAAGATCACCTGCGCCGAGATGATGTTGGCGGTCTTGCGGCTCATGTCGTCGTAGTCGCGCGTGCGGATGACCTTCATGCTGCCTCCCCGGAGCCCGGCGCCGGAAGGGTGCCGGATCAGTTGGTGAACGCTCCCAGCCTATGGCGGCGAATCTCGTCTGCAAGCCCTGAGAGCGCGTGAAAACGGTGAGAGATCATGTTCTTTTGCTCCGGCGTGAGCTCGGCCATCGTCAGGCCGGGCGTGGCATGGGGCCAGAAGAGCGGGTCGTAGCCGAATCCGCCGTCGCCGCGTGGCGCGCGGCCGACGACTCCCTCGCACGACCCCTCGGCGATGAGCTCGAGGGGCTCGGCGTCATCCGCACCCTCGGGAAACACGAGGCAGACGGCGGAGCGGAAGCGCGCCGTGCGGAGGTCCTCCGGGACCGCATCCATCGCCGCCATAAGCTTCGCGTTGTTCGCCTCGTCGGCGCCGTGGACGCCCGCCCAACGCGCCGAGCGAACACCGGGCTCGCCATCGAGGGCGTCCACCTCGAGGCCCGAATCGTCGGCGATCGCGGGAAGCCCCGTGGCGTTTGCCGCGGCGCGCGCCTTGATGAGGGCGTTCGCGACGAACGTATCGCCGTCCTCCTCGGGATCCTCGAAATCACCGAGCTCATGGACCGAGATGAACTCCGTGCCCGGGAGCGCGGGGCCGAGGATCTCGGAGATCTCGCGCAGCTTGTGGGCGTTGCCGGTGGCCACTACGACCTTCTCGAGCGTCGTGACCTCGCGATCGACCGATGGGGCCGCCTCGGGGTCGAAGGCCTCGCCGAGGGCCTCGAGGATGGCCACGTCGACGCTCTCCACGGCCCGAAGACGGCGACCGAAGACGTACTCCCCCGCCACCGCGAAGGCGCCGAGCTCGGGGGACGTGGTGGCGAAGTGGTAGCTCGGCTGCGCCGCGTCGTCGGCTCCCGCGGCCTTCGGCTCCGCGAGGGCACAGGCGCGCTCGAGATATTCCCGCACCTCGCGCGCCGTCTCCTCCGCCGAGGAGACCACGCGCACGCCGGGGCCGAGCGCCCGCTTGTACTCGCGAGCGAGGAGCGGGAAGTGCGTGCAACCGAGGATGACGGCGTCGATGCCGTGGCCGCGCAGGGGCGCGGTGTCCTCCTCGGCGATGGCGCGCACCTCGGGCGTATCGAAGGCCGCCCTATCGCCCATCCAGTCCTTGCCCATGGCGGCGGGCGAGGCAAGACGGCTCTCCACCACCTCCACGCCGCGCGCCGAGGGCGCCTGCCAGACGGAGACGCCCGCGTCGAGGGCGCGGATGGCCGCGGGGTAGCTGCCCGAATCGCACGTGCCCTGCGTGGCGAGGACGCCCACGCGGCGGGTGTGGGTCTCCTGGACCACCGCGCGGGCACCGGGCACGATGACGCCGAGCACCGGGATGGGAAGGGCGCGCTGGGCGAGGTCGAGGCCGGCGGCGGTGGCCGTGTTGCAGGCGATGACGAGGAGCTTCACGTCGCGCTCCGCAAACCACGCGACGATCTGGCGCACGAAGCCGCGCACCTGCCCCTGGGGTCGCGGCCCATAGGGGCAGCGCAGCGTATCGCCGAGGTAGATCATGGATTCCTCGGGCAGCTCCGTGGCGATGGCCCGCGCGACCGTGAGGCCGCCGAGGCCGGAATCGAAGATGCCGATGGGACGCCGATCCGCCATGCGCCGTCGCCCTCCTTTGGTCGCCGTGTGAGGTTTCACGCGGCTCCATCCTAGCAAGGCCCGCTTCGCGGCTCTCCCTTTACCGTGCATATCGTACATAAACAATAGCCTCGCAGGCGCACCGTCGATTGAGCGAGGGGTCCATGGACATCGTCGTTTCCAACGCGAGCGATAAGCCCATCTACCGGCAGATCGTGGACCAGACCTAGCTGCGGATGAACGCCAGATCCTGGGGCGCAGGGCCCCGTTCGTCGGCGAGGTAGCGCTCGACGCGCATGGAGA
>CANQFP010000052.1 GCA_947599965.1 uncultured Atopobiaceae bacterium
CGCCGTGATGGTGCCGGTGGTGCCGTTCAGGCTCTCGGGGTTCAGGTCCTTTACGAGCGTGATCTGGAATGCGCGCATCTGGTTCGCGCCCGCGCCGATGGTCTTCACGACGGTGAGGTCGCCGACTTTGCAGGTGTTCACGTAGGCGACGGTGACGGCGCCGGAGATGGTGCCGGTTTCGCTGCCCGAGATCGTCGTCTCGTACTGATCGAGCGGGGTGCCGTCGACGATCCCCGTCTGGCGCACGGTGTAGGGCGTGCCCGCGGGCAGGTCGGGAATGGTCACGCTGCTCGCCCGGTTCGAGAGCGCAACGGTGGCGTGGCCGCCTTCGAAGGTGAGGCCGCCGTAGGTGCGCTCGCCCGGGAACTCGTGCGTTGCGTCGCCGATGGTGATGTCGTAGGAGAACGCGCGCGCCTTGTCTTGCTGCGTGCCGGCGTCGGCCACCGTGCTCGTGATCGTGAGGCTGCCCGTGGCGTAGGTGTTCGTGAAGGTGACCGAGTCAGTCGTATCGGTTGAGGTGAGCGTGCCTCGGACGGTGTGGTCGGTGAGACCGGCCACCGCGCTGCCGTTCAACGTGGCCGTGGTCGTGTAGTCGGCGGAGGACTCGATGCCACTCCCGCTTCGATAGCCGAGCTCGCGCACGCGGTAGCCGACTTCGGGAAGGTCGGTGAGCTCGATCGAAGCGCTGCCGGTCGCGGCGTCGGGCGTGAGATCGACCGTGGCCGCGCCGCCGCTGAACGCTACGCCGTTGACGGTGTCGGAGAACGCCGCGTCGTTGAGCGCCACCTCGAAGACGTAGGTGCGACCGACCTGCCACGGCGCGGGATCCACCACCTGCTTGGCGATGGTGAGGGCGCCGTCGGTGCGCCTGGTGTTGGTGAAGTCGGCTCTGACGGTGCCGCCCTTGGCGATGGTGCGCGTGATCTCGGCGCCCGGCGTGACGCTATAACCCGTCTTCTCTGCCTGCGTCACGGTGGCGGTGGCGCCGGCGGGAAGCCCGGGGATCTCCTTGGTGCCCTCGTGCGCGAGGGTGAACGTCGCTGTGCCGTTGGTGAAGTTCACATCGCCTCGCGGACCGTTCACGCTCGGATCGTCCACCGTGACGGCGTAGGTGAACGCATCGACTGACGCCGGATCGCTATCGACGACCGTGTTGGACACGACGAGCGTGCCGCCGGCATAGGTGTTCGTGATGGTGACGGTGTTCTGCGTCGGAGTGCCCGCAGCGCTGCTCACGCCGAGGCGGCCCTTGGCGGATCCACCGCTCACGTCGACGTTTGTAGCCGCGCCCGAGACCGCATACGTGGCGGTGTAGTCAGGGGCCGAGGAGGGGAGCTCGACGACCTCGAAGTCCACGCCCTGCGGCAGGTTCTTCACGGTGAGGCTCGTGGTGTCGCTCGTGGCGCTCGTTCCCGTGAGCGAGAACACGCTGCTGTAGCCGTTGGTGAAGGCGAGCTTGCCGTCGCTCGTGAGTCCTCCGGCGGTGGTGTCCGCGCCGAGCGTCACGTCGAGGTCCCCCGTGCAGTAGGAATCGTCGAGGATGATCTGGAACTGGAACGTGTGGAGACGGTTCCCGCCCTCGGCGATCTTCTTCTCCACGGTGAGGTCGGCCGGCTTGAAGCTGTTCTTCACCATTACGGTGGAGCCCGAGCTCGAGATGACGCCCTCTGCGGTTGAGCCTGACGTTGCGGTCGTGCCATCTACCTCGTACGACGTGTCATAGGAGGGCTCGTCGGCCTCTGCGAGCGTGTACCGAGCGCCAACGGGGAGCCCCTCGAACGTGATCGATTCGTCGTGCTCGAGCTCGAAGGTGTAGCGGCCCTGCGCGTCGAAGGTCAGGTCACCCACGTGGCCGCTCACCGGGGTCGCTCCATCGGGGCTGAGGAGCGTGAGCGTGAGCGGGAAGCGCCGCTCGACGCCCGCGATGGCCGGGAATTCGGAGAGGTTGTCGATCTCCTTTGTCACCGTGAGTGGGCCGTCCATCTTGCGCGTGTTGGCGATGGTGACGGAAACGTCGCTCACGCCGGCCACCTGGCCCCGGATGGGGTTGGTGGGCATGGCATTCGGCAGCGTCGGGCTCGAGTACGTGGTGGTGTAGAGCTCCTTGAGGTCGGTGCCGGGGGATTCCTCCACCTTGTAGCGAACGCCGACGGGGATGCCGCTCAGATTCCACGTCTCGCCGTCTTTGAGGGAACGCGTGGCAACGCCGTTCGTGAACGTGCCGTCGGAGAAGCCGGTGAGACTCCATCGGTGACGGTGTAGGAGACGCTCTCGCCGACCTTCAGCTCCACGGGCTCCCACTCGGCGAGGCCCGTGGCATCGGTGGCCCTCTCAACTGCCACACCATCGCTATCGCGTTTGAGCTCGAGCGTGAAGGAGCTCGTGGAGAAATCCCAGCTCGTGAGCTCCGTGCCGTCTGTGGCGACGATGGCCTTCCGGACCTTCGGGGTATAGCTCACGCTGCTCGAGGTGTTCGTCGCCTTGAGCGCGACGCTGCGCGATCCGATGGACGCGTCCCAGGAGTTCGCCTTCGCGAACGTCTCGCGAACGGCGCCGTCCTCGAGGTCGCGAAGCGGGTAGCCGTTTCTGGCCCAGCTCACGCGGTATGAGGAAGCGGCCTTCTCCCTCACCTCGTACTTCGTCGCGGCGAGCTCGCCGGTGCCGAGGACGGTCTCCGTGGGGAAGCCGGAGAGCTTCAGCTTGTCGCCCGGTTCGAGCTTGAACGTGACGACGCCCTTCGTGGCATCGAGGGAGATCGCGTTCGGGTCATCGGTGCCCGTGGCGTCGAACGGCCCGGGGCTCACGAGGGCGCTCTTCGAGGAACCGTCCCTCTTCTCGAGCTCGTAGGAGAGGAAGCCCTCGTAGGGCTCGTCGTCGAAGGTCTTGAAGGCGGCTTCGAACTCGAAGGGGCCGGTGGCTTGCGCCTCCTTCTCGAAGGTGAACGTGGCCGTGCCCTGGACGGGCCCGGCGTCGGGGTCGGCACCCTGGTTCGCGCTGGCGCCCACGATGCGCACGGAGCGTGCCCACCCGAAGCGCAGGTTCGTCCGCTCGTTGGACCCGATGCCGAACTGCGTGTCCATGGGGTTCGAGGCGACGATGGTGAAGTAGTAGACGCCGTCTGCGCAATGCTCGTCGAGGATCGTGAACCCGCCGGCGTTCTCGCCGAACTGCACGCTGGCGTCGCCCTCTTCGAGCGTGAACGCATCGCCCTCGTAGCTCTCAGCGGTCTTGAGCACCCGCACCGAGAACGTGCGCGGCACGCCGGCGTAGAGGATGCACGGGCCCTCGTTCATGTAGACGCCCTCGCGCTCCTTGTTCCACTGGTTCTCAGCCAGGCGCACGGGGGAGTCGAGGATCGGCCGGCCGCCGCTGCGGTTGACGGTGATGGGGATCGTGCGAGGGCTCGAGCCTCCGTTGACGGTGCAGCCGGGCTTCGGCGTGACGGTGACCTCGTAGGAGCCGGCGTCGTGCACCACCACGCCCCGCTCCCCATCGATCTTGCCGGCATCGAGCCCCCAGTCGTCGGTGCGGCGGAGGCCGCTCAACTCGTAGAGCTCCGACGCCTCGACGACCACGTGCTCCTCTTCGTCGTAGTCGAGCAGGATGCTCCATGGCAGGTCGACGTTGGTGTCGCCGGGTGCGGCCAGTGCCACGGTGCCGGCGACGATGACGCCGATCGCCGCCACGAGCAGGGCGAAGAGGCCGAGGACGCGGCTGCGGCGGGCGGATTCGACGTTCCGCTTCTCCATGGTTCCGACCCCCTCGAAATCTGGTCGATACGGATAGTTCACTGTATTGATACGAATCACGAACCTCAAGCTCAGAGGCCCCATCGGCGCACGTCATTCGGGAAACGACGCCCGCTCGCGGCCCACGCTATAGTCGAGATCGTCGTCCGGGCGAGGGGAGCGAGCATGGAGAGACCGCACGCGCAGGGGCTCGGGAAGCCGAGCGAAGGGAACGTCTCCGAGGCCGTGCTGGCGGTGGACGCCGAGACCCTCACGCGCGACGGCGCCCCCGGCGCCCACCCCGATTTCGATCGGCTGGCGCGCATCATCTGGCGCCTTCGCCAGCCGGACGGCTGCCCGTGGGATCGCACCCAGAGCCACGAGAGCATCCGCCGCAACATGATCGAGGAGGCCTACGAGGCGGCCGAGGCCATCGACGAGGCGAACGACGCGCACCTCGTCGAGGAGCTCGGCGACGTCCTCATGCAGGTGCTCCTCCACGCGCAGATGGGCGCCGACGCGGGGAGCTTCGACATCGACGACGTGGTGCGCACGCTGAACGAGAAGCTCGTGCGACGCCATCCGCACGTCTTCGGCGAGGCCTCGGCCGCCGACGCGAGCGAGGCGCTCGTCTCCTGGGAGGCCGTGAAGGATCGCGAGCGCGAGGCCCGGGAGGCGGAGCGCGGCACCGCGGAGCCGAAGCCCGAGGGGCTCCTCGATTCCGTGCCCCGTGCGCTGCCCGCCCTCATGCAGTGCCAGAAGATCTCCAAGCGAGCCGCCCGCGCCGGCTTCGACTGGCCGAGCGTGGAGGCGGTGTGGGAGAAGGTCGCCGAGGAGCGGGCCGAGATGGAGGCCGAGCCGAAGGGGAGCGACGAGCGTGCCGACGAGTTCGGCGATCTGCTGTTCTCGCTCGTGAACGTTGCCCGCAAGGAGGGCATAGACGCCGAGCAGGCGCTCGAGCGCGCCAACGCGAAGTTTCGCCGACGCTGGGCCGACGTCGAGGCTCGGCTGGCGGAGGAGGGCCTCGCTCCCGCCGACGTCTCGACCGCTCGTCTGAACGAACTCTGGGATTCGGTAAAACGACGGCCACGGTGAGCTGCGGTGCTGTCATACTGGGCACCGCACCGAACACACGATCAAACGCAGCTTCAACGAACCACCGAAGGCAGCTCCATGGCGCGATCCTCTTCATCTGCCCTGAGTTTCACTCGACATGATGCCGAGGTGCTGGGCCGTGCCCTCCATCGGAGCGAGGGCTTCGAGGGCCGCTCCGTCGTGAACGAACGGCTCCTTCGCGAGGTGGAGCGCGTGCGCGCCGGCGAGAACACCGGCTCCGCGCGGCCGAACGCCGGGGGAAGGCGTCGCTCGAAGCGCCCGACGTCGAGCACGCGACAGCCACGTACGGCTGAGGCGGCGAACGCCGGGTCGCGCTCCGCGTCGAAGACGCCTTCGCGCGCGAGCAAGGGCGCGAGCTCGGCGCCCGCGGCGTCCGGCGCCGCGACATCGCTTCGCGATCGGCTGCTCGCGGCTGCGAGCGGCGCCGTCGACTGGCTCTTCAACCTCCACGGCGCTCCCAAGGCGGCGCTCTGCGTGCTCGCCGCCGTCGCCGTGCTCTTCCTCTTCTTCTACCAGCCCTCGGCGGATCTCTGGGCCGCCCATCGCGACCACGACCGCCTCCTCGCGGAGCAGGCGTCGCTCGCCCAGATGTCCGGCGAGATCGAGGAGCGCATCGCGGCGCTTCGATCCGAGGAGGGCATCATGGACGAGGCCCGGGTGCGAGGCTACGCGCCCGCCGGCGAAATCGCCGCCGACGCCGGCAAACTCGTCGGCGAGGACGACGAGGACGAGGCTATCATTCCCGTGTTGAGCCAAGCTCCCGAAGAGACCGAGGATTCGCCGCTCACGCAGGCGCTCGACGCCTTCTTCGGCTACCAGAAGCGGGCCGCCTGAGGCCCGATTCGCACGGATCGAGGCCTTCCCATGGCGAGAATCGAAGTCATCGACATCGGCACCGTCTCGGTGCGCATGGGCATCTCCGACGTCGCGGACGGCGAGATCTCCACGTTCACGAAGAAGACCCGGGTGTGCGATCTCGGCGAGGGGCTCGACGAGACGGGCGAGCTCTCCAGCGCCGCCGTCGAGCGTGTGCTCGAGACCGTGGGCGGCTACCTCGGATGCTTTCGGCGCAATCGCTGCGACGCCGTCGTCTGCACGCTCACCCAGAGCGCCCGCGAGGCCTCGAACGCCGAGACGCTCCTTAGCGCCCTTCGCGAGCTCGGCCTCGAACCGCAGGTGATCGACGGGCAGGTGGAGGGCCTCATCGCCGCCTATGGCGTCGAGTCCGACCCGAAGCTCGCCGCGAGCGGTCGCACGCTCGTGGCCGACAGCGGCGGCGGATCCACCGAACTCTCGATCCTCGCGGGCGAGCGGGGCGAGGTCGTGTCGACTCCGGTGGGGAGCCGGCGCGTGAGCGAGCGCTTCTTCGCCGACGGCGAACCCGCGACGGCCGCCGCGCTCGCCGAGGCGCGTGCCTGGTGCCGCGGCGAGTTCGATGCCGCGATTCGGGCGCATGCGGCCTTCGGCGAGGCCGATCGTCTCGTGGTCTGCGGGGGCGCCTCGACGACGCTCGCGGCCGTGCACCTCGAGCTCGAGCCCTACAACCCCGCGCTCGTCCACGGCTCGGTGCTCGAGAGGGACGACGTCGAGGCCATGGTCGAGCGCTTCGCGGCCCTGTCCGAGGCGGCGCGCGGCGAGGTGACGGGCGTGCATCCCGATCGCGCTCCGGTGGTGCTCGGATCCGCCGTCGTCATGGCGACGCTTCTAGAGGCGCTCGGATTGGGCGAGATGACGGTGAGCGAGGCCGATAACCTGCAGGGCATCGCGCTTCTCGCGGAGGCCGAGCTCCTCTCCGAGCCCGCGCCCATCGCCTGGCGCCCGCTGCTCGTCACGGCCGATCACTGAGCTCGAACCGCCGGAGCCCGCTACACTTTGCGCGGGGGCGTGGCGGAATTGGCAGACGCAAGAGACTTAAAATCTTTCGCCGCAAGGCATGAGGGTTCGAGCCCCTCCGCCCCTACCAATGCCACAAGGAGCCCAGTTCAGCTGGGCTTTTTTGTTCCCGAGGCCGCAGGCGGACGTCTCGGCGCCATCTTGGCTCCACGAGGCGCCGGACGCTCGAGCGGGAGGGTTTTGCCTTTGCTACACTGAGCGAACTCAAGCGGCGAGCCGTGCGGTTCGCGCTCGAGCCCATCAACGGTCCCCATCGTCTAGCGGCCTAGGACTCCGCCCTTTCAAGGCGGCAACACCGGTTCGAGTCCGGTTGGGGGCACCAAAAAAGCCCAGCATAGCTGGGCTTTTTTGGTGAACGCACTTCGCTGCTCCGCAATCGGATTGCATCCTCTCCCGCTTGGAGTTCTTGTCAGTATTGGCCAATTATCACGAATCCAGCCAATTTACACTTCCATTCAGGCCATACTGGTTGTGTCCGCATTTCGGAAGGAGCGCCATGTCGCTAGCCGCCGTACGACGGAGCGTGAGCTTCAGCGAGGCGAAGGACCACCTCAGTGCCTTGGCCAGTGAGATCAACGAGACCGGTGGGGTCATCGTCGTCACTCGCCATGCCAAGCCCTGGGTGGAGATCCGACCGCTCGCACACCGTCCGGCCGAGGAGGATCCCATCGTCATAGCGCCCGTGCACCAGCCCGTCGTCGTGCCGGATCTCGACGAGCTCTTCTCGGGCTACGAGGGCATCTACGTGCCCGGGGAGGACGGCTTTGCGAACCCCGTCGGCGAAGAGGAGTTCTGAGGTCATGGCCTTCCACTACGGCGATGTCGTCTGGGCGGACCTCGATCCTTCCAGGGGCCATGAGCAGATGAAGCGGCGACCGCTCGTCGTCGTGAGCAACGAGCGCTACAACCGTCTCTGCAATCTCTCCATGGTCGTGCCCATCACCTCAAGGGAGACCGGCTACCCGCTCCACATCGACGTCGGGCTCGTGCCCGGCGAGGAGGGCAAGGCTCCCATCAGGGGATTCGCCGAGGCGGAGCAGCTGAAGGCACTCGACCTCACTGCTCGCGACGCCGTACTCGTGGGGCGAATCGACGAGGCGGGGATGGCAAGGATCCTCGGTCCCGTCCTCGGGTGCCTCGTCACCCCGGCCATGACGATCATCGGATGAG
>CANQFP010000053.1 GCA_947599965.1 uncultured Atopobiaceae bacterium
ATGTCGGCGATGGCGACCTTGGCGCCCTTCTTGGCGTACATGCGCGCCGTGGCCTCGCCGATGCCGCCGGCGCCGCCGACGACGATGGCCACCTTGTTGCCGAGATCGAAGTCTCCGTTGACCTTCTGATATTGGATCATGCCCGCTCCCTTCCGCGTCACGGCCCTCTGCCGATCCCTTCGCCCCAAGTCTAGCGAGGAGAATCCGCCAAACACGCAACGGTGAAGGTTTACGAACGTTTACCATGGCGCGTTGCACGGATTGCTAGTATCTCGTGGGTTCGAAACGCTCCGAATTCGGGAGGCTCCATGGCACGCTCGCACAACTTCAATCCCGGCCCCGCGGCCCTGCCGCTGGCGGTCTTGGAGGAGGTCCAGCAAGAGCTCGTCGACTACGCGGGCAACGGCCTCTCCGTGCTCGAGATGAGCCACCGAAGCCCGGCCTTCATGGCCATCTACGAGAAGACCGAGGCCACGCTGCGCTCGGTGCTCGGCATCCCCGAGAACTACGACGTCCTCTTCCTCTCGGGCGGCGCGACCCTCGAGTTCGCGGCCGTGGCGATGAACCTCATGCGCACCGGGCGCGCCGGCTACGTGGCCTCCGGGCACTTCTCCTCCGTGGCGATGCGCGAGGGCGCGAAGTACGGCGAGGCCATCTGCCTGGCGAGCTCGGAGGAGAGCGACTACGCGCACATCCCCGCCGTGGCCGACGTCGAGGCCGCCATCGCGCGCGAGGCCGAGCAGGGCCTCGACTACGTGCACATCTGCCAGAACAACACCATCTACGGCACCATGTGGCACGAGCTGCCGGATACGGGCGACGTGCCGCTCGTGGCCGACGTCTCCAGCTGCTTCCTCTCGCTGCCGCTCGACGTCGAGCGCTACGGCGTCATCTACGCGGGCGCCCAGAAGAACGCCGGCCCGGCGGGCGTCACGGTCGTCATCTGCCGCCACGACCTCATCGCCGAGGGCCCCGCGCTTAGCATCTGCCCCTCCTACCTCGACTGGCGTCGCCAGACGATGCAGCAGTCCATGCTGAACACGCCGAACACCTTCGGCATCTACGTCTGCGGCAAGGTCTTCCAGTGGGTGAAGGACATGGGCGGCCTCGAGGCCATGGAGGCGAGGAACCGCAAGAAGGCGGCGATGCTCTACGACGTCATCGACCACTCCGAGCTCTTCCGGGGCGTGGCCTCGGTCCAGGATCGCTCCATCGCCAACGTCACCTTCACGACGAACATCCCCGAGCTCGACCGCGAGTTCGTTTCCGAGGCGGCCGATGCCGGCCTCATCGGCCTCGGCGGCCACCGGCTCGTGGGCGGCATGCGCGCCTCCATCTACAACGCCGTGCCCAAGGCCTCGGTCGAGCGGCTCTGCGGGCTCATGAAGGAGTTCGAGGAGCTTCACGCGGGCACGTCCGCAACCGAGTAGGCCGCGCGTTTCCCCGGCGCCTCCGAAGAAAGGCATCCATGCGCTCCATCAAGGTCTTCAACGACATCCACTTCGAGCGGCTGCCCGAGGGCTACCGCCTCACCGACGACATCGACGGCGCGGACGCCGTGATCGTGCGTTCGGCCGATCTGAACGCGATCGAGATCCCGCGTTCCGTGCGCTGCATCGCACGCGCCGGGGCCGGCGTGAACAACATCCCCGTGGAGGCCCTCGCCGAACGCGGCGTCGTGGTCTTCAACACCCCCGGGGCCAACTCGAACGCCGTGAAGGAGCTCGTCATCGGGCTCTTGCTCATGGGCTCGCGCAACATCCTCGACAGCGTCATGTGGGCGCAGGCCCACATCGAGGATCGCAACGCCATCGCGAACGCCGAGAAGTCCAAGAAGGCCTTCGTCGGCCACGAGCTCATGGGCCGCAAGATCGGCGTCATCGGACTCGGCGCCGTGGGCACGAAGGTGGCCAACGCCTGCGTGGCCCTCGGCATGGAGACCCACGGCTACGACCCCTACCTCACGGTGGACCACGCGCTCGAGCTCGACCGCGACGTCATCGTGGAGTACGAGCTCGACGACCTCATCGACGAGGCCGACTACCTCACGGTCCACGTGCCGCGCACCAAGGGCACCATCGGCCTCATCGGCACCGAGCAACTCGCGCTCCTGAAGCCGGGCGCGCTCGTGTTGAACTACGCCCGCGACGGCGTCATCGACGAGGACGCCATGGAGGCGGCCATCGAGAGCGGCCTCGTGGAGACCTACATCACCGACTTCGCCACGCAGAAGGCCCTGCACATGCCCCACACGCTCGTGACGCCGCACACCGGCGCCGGCACCGTGGAGGCCGCGGCCAACTGCGCGCGCATGGCCCTCGACGAGGTGGTGGACTACCTCGATCGCGGCAACATCACGCACTCGGTGAACTACCCCGCCTGCTCGCTCGGCGCGTGCCGGGGCGCGAGCCGCATCGCCTGCCTCCACGCCAACCGCCCGGGCATGATCGGCCAGATCACGAACATCCTCGCCGGCGCCTCCGCCAACGTGCAGCGCATGTCCAACGAGAACGCGGGCGCCTTCGCCTACACGCTCTTCGACACCGACGAACATCTCGAGCGCGAGATCGTGCAGGCCCTGAAGGCCATCGACGGCATGAGCCGCGTGCGCGTGATCAACCCGTAAGCGCCGTGGACGTCCGACCCTTCAGGGCGCTTCGCCCCGCACCCGGCTACGAGCGCCGCGTGACGGCGCTTCCCTACGACGTCGTCGAGCTCGCCGAGGCTCGCGAGATCGTGGCGGCCGAGCCGATGTCGTTTCTGGCCGTCGACCTGCCGGAGATGGCGTTTCCCGACGACGCGGACCCGCTCGCCCCGGCCATCTACCACCGCGCTGCACGCGCCCTCGCGCGCCTGAAGGCGGCGGGCGCCCTCATCGCCGACGACGAGCCCGCGCTCTACGTCTACCGGCTCGGCTGGCGCGGGCACGTGCAGACGGGGCTCGTGGGCTGCTTCGCCGTGGACGACTATCTGGACGGGACCATCGCCAAGCACGAGGTCACGCGCGCCGTGAAGGAGGAGGGTCGCGTGCGCCACATCCGCGCCCTCGACGCCCAGACGGGCCTCGTCTTCCTCGCTTGGCGCGCGAGCGAAGAAGACGAGCTCAAGGGGCTCCTCGCCGAGGTGTGCGAAGGGGAGCCGCTCTATCGCTTCGTCGACGCCTACGACGTCTCGAACGAGATCTGGCGCGTGACGGGCGAGCGCGAGCGGGCCCTCGAGCAGGCGGCAGCGGCGCTTCCCAAGGCCTACATCGCTGACGGCCACCATCGCGCGGCCGCCGCGGCTCGCCACGCCCTCGAGAAGCGCGTCGAGCTCGGCGAGGGCGATGGCCACGACGCCCCCCACGACGGCTTCATGGCGGGGCTCTTCCCCGACGACGAGCTCACCGTGCTCGCCTACCACCGCGTCGTGGCCGATCGCGCGGGCCTTTCACCGGAGGAGCTCATCCGCGCCGTCGAGGTGGCCGGCTACGCGACCACTCCCGTGGATGCCGCACCCGCGCTCGAAGCGCCCGGCACGCTCGGCCTCTTCACCGACGGGCGCTGGTGGCTCCTCGAGGATCGCGACCGCGCGGAGGAGGAACTCGACGTCGAGCGGCTCCAGGAGCGCGTGCTCGCCCCCATCCTCGGCATCGGCGATCCACGCGAGGATCCGCGCATCTCGTTTCTCGGCGGCACGGTGGAGCCGAGCGCCCTCGAGGCGGCGGCCGGCGGGGAGGGCGTGGCGTTTCTCCTGCATCCGACCGAGCTCTCGCAGCTCATGGCGGTCGCAGACGCCGGCGAGACGATGCCGCCGAAATCCACGTGGTTCGAGCCGAAGCTTCGAAGCGGCCTTCTCCTGCATCCGCTCGGCTCGGCGGCCGCACGCGGTTTAGGCAGGCTTTAGGAGCGTTTCCCACACTGCCCTTCCAACGGCGGACGAATGGTCTCCGCCCCGACGGAAGGACACACATGTTTGGACGTTTTCCCGGCATGCCCGGCGGCAACCTCGTCTTCGGCATCCTCGGGCTCATCTTCACGGCGCTCCTCGTGGCGGCCACGATCATCTGCATCCTCATGCTCATCGACGCGGCGCGCGCCAAGGGCATGGAGGTGAAGGGCGGACGGCTCGCCGGCTTCTGGATCGTCGGCCTCGTGCTCACCCCGATCACGCTCGCCCTCTACGTGCTCTGCGTGAAGCCGGTTGAGGCTCCGAGCGAGGCGCCCGCCTTCGAGACCGCTCCCACCCCGGGCGCCGGCCCCTCCGATCCGCGGATCTTCGAGCGCGAGGTGCCCTTCGCCTCCGCCACCACCGTCGAGGTCGACGCGGCCCAGCCGACCGTGGTCGTCGAGGACGACGCGACCCTCGCCTCGGACGGCATCGGCGCCTAGCGACCCTTCGACCCTCCCCGACCGAAAGGCTCACCCATGCACATCCTCCTTGCACTCCTGGCCTCGCTCGCGCTGCTCGTGCCCGGCACCGGCGTCGTGGCGGCGGGCATGCTCGATCGCGACTCCGCCTCTGCCACGCCGAATGGCGAGATCTCCGACCGCGATTGGAACGATCGGGATGACTCCCTCGACGACGATAGATTCGAGATCGACGATCGCTTCGAGCTCGACTTCGACGATGACCGCATGGAGTTCGAGGTACGCGAGCGCCCGAATGCCCCCTCGTTCGACGACGTCGTCTCAGACGTGAACCGGAACGATTCGCAGCGTACGACCGCACCGACCACCCAGGACACGCAAACGCAGCAGAACCAGAACACGCAGAACCAGAACACGCAGCAGCAGGACACGCAAACACAGCAGAACCAGACGCAGCCCAACCGCCAGCAGAACCGCACCACGCAGACGCCCGACAACCAGACCCAAGGCACGATCGTCATCCGGCACCACTAACGCGTCCCCCCTCTCCTCGCCCGAGCCGACTCGGGCCTCTCCGAGGCGCCATCCGCCATGCGGGTGGCGCCTTTCGCGTGGAGGCGGAGGCTGAACTACGAGGTGGGGTGCGCTACTCCTTCTTCTGCGACTTCACGAAGTGGCGCGTGCTGGGCACGCCGTCGCCCGCAACCATCTGGGAGCGCTGGTTGAGCGACTTCGGAATGCCGACGACGAAGCCGATGCCGCAGATCGTGACGATCACGCCCGCCGTGACGAGCACCGGCTGCACGCCGAAGGCCTCGGCGAGGAAGGGCGCGATGAGGAGCGGCACCACGGCCGCGAAGCGGAAGCCGATGCGCATGATGGCCATGACGCGGCCGACGGCCGGCAGGTCGGTGAGGCGCTGCACCATGAGCGCCTGCACGGGCTCGAAGGCGCCGAAGCCGGTGCCGAGGATGATCTGGCCGATGCAGGCGATCCAGACGTTGTCCGTGCCCACGTAGATGACGGTGCCGAAGCCGGTGATGAGGAGCATCACGGCGAGGCCGCGCAGCGAGAGCCAGTTGTCCGGGAACTTCAGCATGCAGATGGCGCCGAGGACGGTGCCGAGACCGCCCATGGCCGAGAGCCAGCCGAGCCAATCCGCACCGACTTGGAGCACGTCGCGGTAGAAGAGCGATTCAAGCGAGTCGAAGGCGCCGAAGGCGAAGAAGCCGAACCAGCCCATGACGAGGCAGAGCCAGATGGGCGCGTTGCGCACGGCGATGAGCAGGCCCTCCTTGGCATAGGAAAGCGTGTTCCTGAGACCGTGGGGCTCTTCCTCCTCCATCTTCACGAACTTCATGCTCTCGCCGCGGGCCTTGGCCTGCTCGGCGGGGGTGATGCGTTCGTGCAGCAGCCAGCAGAGCCCCATGGAGACGAAGCTCATGAGACCATAGGGGATGAAGACCGCGCGCGGCGGGAAGGCCAGCACGAAGACGCCGCCGATGAGCGGGCCGAGGAAGCTGCCGATGTTGGCGGCGGTGCCCATCATGGCGTTGGCCGTCTGCAGCTCCTCGTCGGGCACGAGGTAGGGCGGATAGGCGTTGAAGGCCGTCGATTGCACGCCCATCCAAAACGACATGAAGAACGTGAATATGCCCAGCATGAGAAGGGTGTCGGGCACCACTTGGTAGAGAAGCGAGCTCACGCCGATGAGGCCGAGCGAGATGACGGCCGTCTTGCGCGGGCCGAAGTGGTCGGTCATGGGGCCGGCGAAGATGTAGCCCACCACCATCGCGGCGTCGTAGAGCAGCATCATCGCGGCGATGCCGAAGGCGTTGCTGCCCAGCGTGTAGGTGGCGATGCCGAGAACGCCGACGAATCGCCCGCCGTTCTCGCCGGTGCGATCGAAAAGCCGAGCTATCGAGAGCAGCCACTCGGCCCGGCGGTTGTCCGCCGAGCCGGATGGAGCAGACGATGGACTGCCAAGTTCGGTTGACTCGACTCTCTCACTCATACCGCAGAGTCTAGCAAGACTGCGGCCCTTCGCGAGTAGTCATGTCGTTTTACATCTTTCTCCACGCACCGTCCGTGAGCACGCGCCCGAAGACGATGCCGAGCGGGATGAAGAGGATGATGATGCACGCCTGCACGAACCACTCGATACCCTCGGCTATCTGCGTCGTCGCCATGAAGTAGACCGCGCGATAGAGGAAGAGCCCCGGGATGAGCAAGATCGACGGCGGCACCGAGACGGCCAGCTTCGAGCAACCGAAGAGGCGCGAGGAGATGGCCGCGAGGATCGCGATGCACGTGGCGGCGATGAACGTGGCCGCTTCGACCTCCATGCCGCACCCTGAGACGAGCAGGTACTTCACGCCGCAGATGATGGCGCCGATGACGCCGGAGATGAGGCAGAAGCTCGGACGCCCGCCGAAGAGCACGGCGAGCATGATCGCGGCCACGAAACCGGCCGTGAGCTCGACGAAGAACTGGCCGATGAAGGGCAGGCCGAGACCCTCGAGATCCTCGGGATAGAGGCCGAAGAGATCGGCGACGAGCCAGGCGATGGCCGCGGCGAGCAAGAAGCCCACCATGGCGTAGAGCAGCCGCTCGAAGCCGCCGCGCATCTCGAGCCGGAAGAGATCGAGCCCGGAGGCGATGAGCGGGAAGCCGGGCAGGCTGTAGAGGATGGCCGCGATGTAGCCCGCCTGCTTCGGATCTGAGTTGGGCATCATCGCCGCCGCAGCGTACATCACGGCGAGGTAGCCGCCGCAGGAGACGGCCACGGCGATGCAGATCGCGACCATCGGGTTATAGCCGCGGGAGCCGAGATAGACGTTCACGGCCATGCCGAGGCCTCCGCCGAAGAACGCGCAGAGGAACTCGATGGGTCCTCCGCCGAGCAGAAACGCGAAGGAACCGCAGGCGAGCGCGCACGCGAGGATCGTCTGCCACGGACCCCACACCGGCGTGTCCCTCTCAACGGCGCTGACCATGGCGTCGAGACCCTTGGCATCGAGCTTCGGACCGAGCTCCTCGGCATCCTCGAGCAGATGATCCATCTGGTCGATGAGCGAGGTGCTCGTGCCCGGAATGGCCACGTTCACGACCTCGGTGACGGTGTGCTCGCCGTCGGTGACCGTGGCGTCGATCGAGTTCAGGCCCACATCGGCATCCACCTTGAGCCCGAGGACTTCGCCCAACCGACACATCACCTGGTGCACGCGCCACGACCCGGCGCCCGAATTCAGCATGAGCCGACCGGCGCGCATGAGGGTCTTCGAGGCGTGCTCGATGGAATTCGGCGACGACGCACCCGCTCCAGATTGGTAGTGTCGCTTGGCCATGGGTCCTCCCTGCATCCTCGCCCGAACGCTCTTCCCCTAAGGTACCCTTCCCGCCTTCCCGTGGGGGCGAGGACATCGCAACCATCTCCGAACGCACGACGCCGAGCACGCGCTCCGCGTAGCCGATGCCACCGCGTGCGCCGCTCGCGAGCGCGCCAAGCGAGCCGCCTAGCCGCCTCCGCCGCCCGCA
>CANQFP010000054.1 GCA_947599965.1 uncultured Atopobiaceae bacterium
CTATTCGGCTCCACGCCCTCGGAGTACGTCGTCACGCCCTCGTCGTTGCGAAGCGCGATGTGCGCGATGCGGCGCTCGTAGGCGTTCATCACGGGCAGGTTCACGGTGCCGCCGGCGCGATGCACCTTCGACGCGGCGCGATGGGCGAGCGAGACGATGCGCGCCTTGCGACGCTCGCGGTAGGACTCGATGTCGACGGACACGGGGTAGTAGAAGCCGAGCGTGCGCGTGGTGATGGAGGTCACGAGCAGCTGGAGCGATTCCAGCACGCGGCCGTGGCGGCCGATGAGCACGGCGAGGTCTCCCTCGGTGACGTTCAGGATGAGGTCGCCGTCCTCGCCCTCGTACTCGTCGATCGAACAGGTGGTCTCGCCGAAACAGCGCAGGATCGCCTTCAGGAGATCCACCGACACGTCGGCGATCTCGTCGAGATCGTGCTCGGAGAGCTCGTTGGCCTCGAGGCGCTCGCGAATGGCCTCGTAGGCCTCTTGCTTGGAAACGTCTGCCATGAACTAGCCTTTCTTGTGCTGACGCTTCTTGCGCACGCGGCGCTCAACGTTCACCTGGACGGCCATGGGGACCGTTTGGGCCTCAGCCTCGGCCTTGGCCTGTTCGTTCACGCGGTTCGTGATGAAGAGTTGCTGCACCACCTGCCAGATGGCGGAGGTGTCGTAGTAGAGGAGGACGCCGGCGGGGACGTTCCAGCCGAACCAGAGCATCATGCCGGCCATGACGACGCCCATGATGAGCTGGCTCGTGCGTTGCGCGCCTTCGACGTTCTTCGACTGCAGGAGCATCGGCAGGAGCGTGAGCAGGCCGAAGAGGATGTCGAGCAGGATGAACACCCAGGAGGCCGCGATGCCGACGGAGGCGATGGAGCCCGAAACCGACTGCGAGAGCGAGTCGAGGATGCCGTAGAAGTGCGCCGTCTCGGGGATGCGATCGCGAAGGACGCTGAAGAGCGCGAAGAAGATCGGCATCTGGAGGATGAGCGGCAGGCATCCGCCGAGCGGGTTCACCTTGGTTTGCAGGTAGATGTTGCGCAGCTCCTCCTGCTGGCGTTGCGGATCGTTCGCGTACATCTCCTGGATCTGCTGGATCCTCGGCTGCATCGCCTGCATCTTCGCGTTCGAGCGCAACGACCTCACCGTGAGCGGCATGAGCAGCAAGCGCACGATGAACGTGAGCAGGATGACCGCGAGACCCCAGTCACCGCAGAAGTCGGCGAGGACCTGCAGGACCCAAGCCAGAAAGTCTATGAACCAATCCCACATGGCGCCTCCGCTGGTTCCCCGCTAGGGAACCGGGTCGTAGCCACCCTCGTGGAAGGGGTGGCAGCGGCAAATTCTCTTGACGGCGAGCCAACCGCCTTTGAGCACGCCGTATTTGGCGATGGCCTGGACGGCGTACTCGGAACAGCTCGGGTAGTAGATGCAGCAGGGCGGCTTCAAGGGCGAGAGATAGCGCTGGTAGAAGTGGATGAGCGCCGTGCAGCAGCGGGCGAGGGGAGAGCGCGGGGCGCAGGCGCCGGGAGCCGCCCCCTCGGATGCGTGCGCGCTCACGCGACCACGGGCTTCCGCCGAGGGCCGCGGCGGCTGCGGCAGCGCGCCGGTCGGGGATCCTCGAAGGCTCGCTTCAGCGAGAGCCGAAGGGATCGCACGAGCTCATCGTGGGTGGCGCGAGCCGTCGCGGGGGTCGCCATGAGGACGACGTCCTTGCCGGCCGCCGGGAGCCCCGCCTCGCCCGCGCAGGCGCGCAGCACGCGCTTGCAGCGGTTTCGCACCACCGCGCAGCCGATGCGCTTGGGCGCCACGAAGGCCACCCGTCCCTCGGCCTCGCTCGAGGGAGCCCACACGACGCGGCTCTGATGAGAGCCGCCGGAGAACCCCTCGCCGAAGATTCGATCGAAGTCGGGCTGTCCCTTGATGATCCGCACGAACCGAGCTAGACCGTCAGGCGCTTGCGTCCCTTGGCGCGACGACGAGCGAGAACGAGACGGCCGCCCTTGGTGGCCATGCGAGCCCTGAAGCCGTGCGTCTTCGCACGCTTGCGCTTGTTGGGCTGATAGGTGCGCTTCATGGAAGCCTCCGGGGAAGTGTCGGATGTTCGTCAGTCGAGAGGATGATCGAGACTGAATTACACACTATAGCTGTTTTCTCGGGTTTTTCACCCGCGCCCGCAGTACCTCCGCAACTTACGGCTAAGATGGACGTCCCACCATCCGCCGCTGAAACTTTCTGCAAGTTTTCAACATTTGTAGAAAGTTTCTCGAAAGTTCGGTGGGGGAGTATCCGAGGAGGTGAGCTGTGGCCGAGCCGTTCTATCCATGGATGGATGAAAGCACGATGAACGTTTCCGAACGTTCCGCACGTTTCTCGGCCGAGCTTCCCGAGGCGCCCAGCCAAGCGCGCATCGCCGTGCTCGACAGCATCGACGCGGCTCCGCGCATCGTCACCGTGGCTCCCCAGCCCGTGCGGGCCTACGTCGACGAGCTCACCCAAATCACGTACTCCCTCGCGAAGGAGCAGGGGGGCGCGCTCCCCTTCACCGTCATCCGCGAGATCGTCGAGAACCTCATCCACGCCGGCTTCCGCGAGCCCGTGGTCACCATCTGGCCGGGCGGCAACACCATCCGCTTCGCCGATCGGGGCCCCGGCATCGCCGCCAAGGAGCAGGCGCTCGAGTTCGGCACGACGACGGCCACCGAGGAGATGAAGCGCTACATCCGAGGCGTCGGCTTCGGCCTGCCCTACGCGAGCCACTTCATGGACGAGCACGGAGGGCGCCTCACCGTGGCGGACAACCTCTCGGGCGGCACGGTGGTCACGCTCGATCTTGCGCCTGCGCCCGAGACGCAGGCGCAAGAGACGCTCGCGGGAAGCGCACCCGCAGCCGCCTCGGGCACCGCGGCGCCGAGCCTGCCGACCCTCACCGCCGAGGAGCGCGACGCCGTTCGCTACCTCGCACACAACACCTTCGGCGGCCCGAAGGAGCTCACCGAGACCTTCGGCGAATCGGCTCCCACCTGGTCTCGGCGCCTCTCGGAGCTGGAGCGTAAGGGAATTGTGGAGAAGGTCGGTCGCAAGCGCCGGTTGACGGTTCGCGGAGCGCAAATTTCAGAGCTTCTAGCAGGCGTTTCATAAGATTTGCCAGCGCGTGGCCGGCCCCCGGCCACCTCCGCGCGCAGAAATTTATGAACATTGGGCGACGCGGAGTTTTGAACACATATACTGGGTTTCCCCTCACCCGCATCCCCTCGACGGAGCTCCTCTTCGCATGGACCAAGACGCCATCTTCCTCTGGGACGACACCCGTCGCATCGTGGCGCGCCAGCCGGATTCCGGCCGACGCGTGGCCATGCTCGGCGCGTGCACGCCCGTCTCCATCGAAGACGACGTGCTCACCGTCACCACGGATTCGGCCTACGCGAAGCGCAACCTCGAAGCCGACATCGAGCTCTTCGAGGCCGCACTCTCGGAGGCGGCGTTCATGCCGATGCACCTCGTGATCGAGCTCCATCGCGACGAGGATCGCCCCCAGTTCCCGCCGATCATCCGCGACGGGATCAACGGCGACATCGAGTGGTTCGAGGGCTCGCCGACGCAGGCGACCCCCTTCACGGTGGTGGGGGAGCGCGAGCCGGCGACCGTCATCCCCTTCGAGGCCACGAAGACGACGCTCTCCGAAGACGAGTTCCGCGCCCAGCTCGGAAACGACGATCGCGAGCGCCACGAGCCGCGACCGCTCGCATCGCGTTCGCGCGCGAACCTGCGCGAGAACCACCTCACGCGCGAGGCGAGCGACCAGGATCTTAAGCTCACCTTCGAGAACTTCGTCGAGGGCGACGAGAACCGCCTCGCCCTCATCGCGGCCAAGCAGGTGGCCAACGGCAACAACGCGCAGTACAACCCGCTCTTCATCTACGGGGAGTCGGGCCTCGGCAAGACGCATTTGCTCATGTCCATCAAGAACTACGTCGCGAACAACGACCCCACGCGCGTCTGCGCCTACATCACGGCCACGGATTTCATCGGCGACTACACGAAGGCCATGGCCGGCGAGCGTTCCATCATCCAGGAGTTCACCGAGGACTACCGCGACGTCGACGTGCTCATCCTCGACGACATCCAGCACCTGAAGAACGCCACGGGCACGGTGCAGTTCTTCTTCGAGACCTTCAACTACCTCATCTCGCACGGCAAGCAGATCGTGCTCGCCGCGGACGAGCCGCCGGCGATGCTCGGCATGAGCGAGCGCATCGCGAGCCGCATGGGCTCGGGCTACGAGGTGCCCGTGCAGATCCCGGCGCTCGAGCTCAAGCGCAGCCTCATCCACACGTTCTACCGGCGCTACAAGGAGGAGGGGCTCGTCGGCTACGAGGGCACGATCGAGGACGGCATCCTGAACGTCATGGCAGAGGCGGCGGGCGACAACATCCGCCTCATCAAGTCCTACGTGCAGCAGTGCCTCTTCTTGGCCTCAGAGCTCGAGAAACACGGCGCGAAGATCACCGACGACGACGTGCGGGCCAAGGCGAAGGACAAGTGGCCGCACGGCCAGCGACGCGTGACGGTGGAGGAGATCCAGCACAACGTGGAGCAGGCCATGGGCGTCTCCCACGCCGACCTCGTCGGCACGAAGCGCAACCGCGAGATCGCCCAGGCGCGCCACGTGGCCATCTGGCTCTGCCACCAGCTCACCGACCTCACGTACGCCGAGATCGGCGCGCGCTTCGGCGGCCGCTCCCACACCACGGTCATGCACTCGTTCCGCTACGTGAACACCGTGCTCTCCGAGCGCACCGACCGCAACCTCTACGAGACCATCGGCCAGCTCCGGCGCAAGTTGGAGGCGTGACGAGTTGTGAACACGCTCGGGTCCACAGTTTGGAGAGATCGGTCGAAAACCCGCCTGCGCGTGTCGAAAACTTTCGGCGCGAGTCGAATGGGGTGCATAAGCTCGGCAGTTGTGAAGACGAACACGCATTCGAATCGCCGTCTGAGCGCTCGGGTGATGGAAGCTTTCGACATTTCGACCGCCACTACCATTACCACCAGAGGATTTATCTCCTAGAGTGATCTGTAGGGAAGCTCGATCGAGGGGGCAGCCATGAAGTTCATCGTCAATCAGCAGAGCCTGGCCAAGGCGCTCGGTGTCGTGAGCAAGGGCCTGGCCTCCCAAGCGAGCTCCGCGATCCTCTCCGGCGTGCTCATCCGCGCCGCCGAGGGCACCATCGAGCTCCAGACGACGAACCAGACGATCCACATCAAGTACCGCCTCGCCGCCATGGTCGAGGAGGAGGGTGCCGTGGTCGTGAGCGGCAAGATGCTCTCGAACATCGTGAAGGAGCTGCCCGACGCCGCCGTGGAGATGACGACCGACGGCAACCAGCTCTCGCTTTCCTGCGAGCGCTCGCGCTTCAAGCTGAACACGCTCGCCGTGGACGACTTCCCGGAGTTCCCCACCTACGCCCTCGAGCGCTCGGTGGAGCTGCCGGCCGAGGTGCTCTCGGTCATGGAGCAGCGCGTCTCCCGCGCCGTCTCGCGCGACACCTCCCGCCCGATCCTCACGGGCATCCTGCTCACGCTCTCCGAAGGCGCGCTTCGCCTCGTGGCCACCGACACGTTCCGCATGGCCGTCTGCGACACGCAGGTGGAGGGCGCCGGGCTCGACGGCGAGTTCGAGATGATCGTGCCCTCCGGCGCGTTCCACGACGTGCTCACCTTCGCCCAGGGCGAGGGGACGATCCTCGTCGGCGTCACGCAGAACCAGGTGGTCTTCGAGACGGGCGACGTCACCTACGTCTCCCGCCGCATCGAGGGCACGTTCCCGAACTATCGCGCGATCCTGCCCGACTCCTCGAACACGCAGATCTCCTGCAGGGTTGACGCGCTGAACTCCGCGCTCCGCCGCATGAGTGCCATCGCCTCGTCGCACCCCTCGGTGACGCTCGACGTGGACGCCGACGGCCAGCTCATCACCATCTCGGCCAAGAGCCCCGACGCCGGTGAGGCCGTCGAGAGCCTGCCCGCCACCATCAGCGGCCAGAACGTGACGATCATCCTCAACTACCGCTACGTCTTCGACTGCCTCACGGCGCTGAAGGACGTGGAGGACGTGGCCATCGAGCTCAGGAGCTCCCGCGAACCGGCCCTCTTCAAGGCGCTCGGCAAGGTCTCCTACCTCTACCTGCTCATGCCGCTTCGCGACTAGGCGCGGGCGGAAGCGAAGGCGGAAAGGGGAGTCGTGGCGCTCAAGGTCACTCACCTCGCGCTCCACGACTGGAGGAACCTCGAGGATCTGGCCATCGAGCTCGATCCCTCGCTCACGCTGCTCGTGGGGCCGAACGCCTCCGGCAAGACGAACACCATCGAGGCCCTGACGCTGCTCACGCGCGGCTCGTCGCCGAGGCGCGGCAAGGCGCGCGAGCTCGTGCGCGAGGGGGCCGAGGCGGGCTTCGCGAGGGCGCGGCTCGAGGGAGATGGCAGGGTCGTCGACCTCGCGCTTTCCTCCGATACGCGCCGGGTGGGCTTCTCCAGGAACGGCAAGGCGACCACGCCCTCGGCCATCGCGGGGACGCTCCTCTCGGTGCTCTTCACGCCGGACGACCTCCTGCTCGTGAAGGGGCCGGCCGCGAACCGCCGAGACGAGCTGGACGGATTCGGCGCGCAGGCGTCTTCGGGCTACGACAAGGTGGTCCGCACCTACCGGCGCTCCGTGACGCAGAGAAACACGCTCCTCAAGGCAGATGAGGTCGATCTCTCCACGCTCGAGGCCTGGGATCAATCGCTCGCGCTCGGCGGCGCCACGCTCACGCGCCATCGCCTCTCGCTCTTCCGCTCGATGAGGCCCTTCTGGGAGGAGGCCTACGGCGCCATCGCCTCGGGCGAGGAGCTCCGGGTTTTCTACGAATCGACCATCGCCCCCGGCGCGGAGGGCGCCAAGCGCGGCGAGCTCTCGGCCGACCTCTCCCGCGAGGACCTCATCTCCCTCATGGCCGCGGCGCTCGCCAGGAGCCGCGAGGAGGACCTCCGACGCCGCATCACCTGCGTGGGGCCGCACCGAGACGACCTCCGCCTCGAGGTGGGAGGCCGCGACGCGCGGACCTACGCGAGCCAGGGCCAGCAGCGCTCCATCGTGCTCGCCTGGAAGCTCGCGCAGGTGCGCTTCGCCGAGGAGGTGCTCGGAGAGCGCCCGATCCTCCTTCTCGACGACGTGATGAGCGAGCTCGACGAGACGCGCCGCCGGAGCCTCTCCGCGCTCACCGACGAGGGCATCCAGACGGTCATCACCACCACCCACCTCGGCTATTTCGACGAGGAGATCCTCGCACGTGGAAGGGTGGTGGGCTATGGAAAGGACGATTCCCCCCTGGGATGAGCCCGGATTCCCGGGGCCCGAGGACGACGCCTTGCCCGTGCGCCGGGGCCGCGAGGGCGCGGGCTTCGGCACCTCCTCGCTCGCCGACCTCCTCGGCGAGTGCGCCGCGGGCGCGCTCTCGCAGGGGAGCGCCACCACGCGAGCCGCCGCGGCCTGGGCGAAGGCGGCGGGGGAGACGGGAAGTCGCCACACCTGCGGCATCTACCTCGATGAACGCACGGGCGGCTCCGCGCCCGACGGCAGCGCGCCCCTTCCCGTCCTCATCGTCTACCTCGACGGGCACAGCTTCGTCTACGAATTCGCCACCGACCACCTGCTCTACGAGCAGCGGATGGCCTACCTCGGATTTCCCGTGGAGCGCATCGAGTTTCGCCTCTCCCGGGCCCCGGCGCGCCGCGTGACGCCGACGCCGCCCGCGCAGGCGCTCGCGCAGGCGCCCGCGCAGGCGCTCGCGCAGGCGCCCGCTC
>CANQFP010000055.1 GCA_947599965.1 uncultured Atopobiaceae bacterium
CGCCCTCTCGGGTTCGAATCCCCCCTCTCTAGCCAGAGAACAAAAAGAGGCCCGGCGAATGCCGGGCCTCTTTTTGTTCTCTGGCGGAGGAGGGGGGATTCGAACCCCCGAGACGCGAAAGGCGCCCAACGGTTTTCGAGACCGCCGCATTCAACCGCTCTGCCACCCCTCCGTTAGGTGACACGCGGCGCCCCCGCTCGGGGACGCCGCGGAATGTGCTGGCGGAGAGTCAGGGATTTGAACCCTGGAGACGCTTGAGGCGCCTACACGATTTCCAGTCGTGCTCCTTCGACCACTCGGACAACTCTCCCTAAGCGGAAAAAGAGTATAGCCTACTCTGGGCTGGCTAGGCTCGATCCTCCTCGTGAGTCGGAGACAACATGGAAGAGCTGCTGAAACACATCTTCACCACCATGGAGCCCACGAACACCGACCTCGTCATGCCGGCGTGGCTCGACATCTCCGCCATCCTCGTGGGCGCCGCCTTCGGCTCGCTCTCGGCGAAGGAGCACAAGCTCGACCTGCTCGGTTCCGTGGCGCTCGGCCTGCTCTGCGGCCTCGGCGGCGGCCTCATCCGCGACATCATCCTGCAGCGCGGTGGCGTCTACATGATCTCCTCCCCCATCGCCATCCCGCTCTGCCTGCTCGCCACGCTCATCGTGTTCTTCTTCAGCGGCCTCGTGCTGAAGTTCGAGAAGCTGCTGCCCTGGGTGGACATCCTCTCGGTCGTGCTCTTCGCGGCCTCGGGCACCGAGAAGGCCGTGCTCTACTCGCTCTCCGTCTTCGCGAGCGTGATGCTCGGCACGATGACGGCGGTGGGCGGCGGCATGCTCCGCGACATCGTGCTCGGCGAGGTGCCGAAGATCTTCCGCCGGGGCAACTACTACGCGCTCTGCGCCGTCGCGGGGTCCCTCGCCTACTACATCTGCGTGCACGCGGGCATGGTGAAGGAGACCGCCTGCTTCATCTGCGTCGTCATCGGCATGGGGCTCTGGTGGCTCTCGAGGAAGTACGACTGGCTCTCGCCGCAGGCGGTGGACCTCACGCCCATCGTCGTGAAGCCGGTGAAGCGCATCGTGCAGGCGACGCCGGTCGTGCGCAGCGTGGCGAGCGCCGCGGCGAGCGTGGGCCGGGGCGTGGAGACGGTCGAGCGCGACGTGGGGCACGGCGTGGAGGACGTGAGCCGCGACGTCGCCCACGGGATCGAGGAGGCGGGCGAGGGCATCACGCGCCTCGACGACCCGCAGCCGAGCGATGCGAGCGAGGGCGACGACGCGCCCGCCGGCGGCAGCGCGCAGGGCTAGGCGAGCTTCGCCACCCGCCCGCGGCGCACGTTGTCCTTGCGCCGCTCGTTCGTGTCCAAGATGCGCTTTCTGAGCCGGATGCTCTCCGGCGTGATCTCCACGAGCTCGTCGTCGGCGATGTATTCGAGCGCCTCTTCCAGCGTGAACGTCCGCGGGGGCGTGAGCTGCACGGCGATGTCGGCCGTGGCGGAGCGCTGGTTGCCGAGGTTCTTCGTGCGCGCCACGTTCACGGTCATGTCGCCCGCGCGGCTGCGCTCGCCCACGATCATCCCCTCGTAGCACTCGTCGCCCGGCCCCACGAAGAGCTGGCCGCGTTCCTGCAGCGTACCGAGGGCGTAGGCCACGGCGCGCTCGGTGGCCATGGAGATCATGGCGCCGTTCGCGCGCTTCTCGAACTCGCCCGCGTAGGGGCCGTATTCGAGGAACGTGTGGTAGAAGACCCCCTCGCCGTGGCTCGCGTTCAGGATGCGGTTCTTGAGGCCGAGGATGCCGCGCGTGGGGATGGAGAACTCGAGGTGGCACGTGACGCCGTTCGACGCCATGGACACGAGCTGGCCGCCCGCGCCGCCGAGGATCTCGATCATCTTGCCCGAGACGTCGTCCGGGCACTCGATGACGGCCTGCTCGATGGGCTCGAGGCGCTCGCCGTGCTCGCCCTTCGCGAAGATCACGCGCGGGCGGGCCACCTGGAACTCGAAGCCCTCGCGCCGAAGCGTCTCCATGAGCACGGAGAGGTGGAGGATGCCGCGGCCCTTGACCTCGATGCCGCCGACGCCCCCGCCCGCGACCTCGCCGGAGACCTCGGTGATCTCCATGGTCACGTTGTTCTCGGCCTCGCGGAGCAGCCTATCGCGCAGCTGCCGGCCGCCCACGATGGAGCCCTCGCGCCCCACGAGCGGCGAGGTGGAGGCCTCGAAGACGACGGCCATGGTCGGCGGGTCGATGCGGATGGGCGCGAGCTCCTGCGGGGCCTCGGGGTCGGTGAGCACGTCGCCGATGTCGACGCCGTCGATGCCCACGACGGCGCAGATGTCGCCCGCCGCGACCTCGCTCGCCTCCTGGCGTCCGAGGTAGTCGAAGGTGGAGAGCTGCTTCACGGTGGCGCTCTTCCGCTCGCCGTCGTTCTTGAGCACGAGCACCGGTTCGGCCGTGTGCACGGTGCCGCTGAAGACGCGGCCGATGCCGATGCGCCCGACGTAGCTCGAGTGGTCCACGGTCATCACCTGGAGCGCGAGCGGGGCGGCGGGGTCGGCGTCGGGAGCCGGCAGGTAGCGGATGATGGAATCGAGGAGCGGCAGCATGTCGTCGTTGTCGTCGTCGGGCGCGAGGCGCGCGTAGCCCTGCGAGGCCGACGTGTAGACCACGTGCTCGAGCGCGAACTCGAGCTGCTCGTCGGAGGCGCCGAGATCCATCATGAGGTCGAGCGACGCGTTCACCGCGCGGTCGGGGTCGGCGCCGTCGCGATCGATCTTGTTCACCACGAGCAGCACGGCGAGGCCGGCGTCGATGGCATGGCGGAGCACGAAGCGGGTCTGGGGCATGGGGCCCTCGTAGGCGTCCACGAGGAGCAGCGCCGAATCCGCCATCTTGAGCACGCGCTCCACCTCGCCGCCGAAATCGGCGTGGCCCGGCGTGTCGATGACGTTGATCTTCACGCCCTCATAGGAGATGGAGATGTTCTTCGCGAGGATCGTGATGCCGCGTTCGCGCTCCTGGTCGTTCGAATCGAGCACGCGCTCGGTGACCTTCTGGTTCGCGCGGTAGGCGCCGGTTGCCTTGAGCAGCTGGTCCACGAGCGTGGTCTTGCCGTGGTCCACGTGCGCGATGATGGCGACGTTCCTCAGATGCTCCTGGAGCACGAGCCCTCCTTCGATCGACCGGGGAGATGGTGGCGGTTCTCGAGCGCGCGGCCGCTAGATGAGCGGCTCGACCTCGCCCGCGGGGAGCGGATCGGTGTAGGCGAAGCCCTCGCCCGCCCCGAGGCCCGAGACGAGCTGGTAGGAGCTCCAGGCCGCACGGGCGCCCTTCTCGCCGAACTCGCAGATGAGGGCGTCCGCGAAGCCGCCCTCGCCGTCCTCGCCCTCGGCGACGGCGCCGAGATAGCAAACGGCCCAGGCTTGGGGCTCGCCGAGCGTCTCGCGATCCACCGTGCCCGCGGCGAGGCCCTCGATCCAGCTCCGCGCCCACTCGAGCCCGTCCTCGACGAGCTCGGCCGAGGAGCCGAAGGTGAGCCGCTCGTCGGCAGCGTCCACGACGCTCGCCACGACCCCGAGCTCGCCCGTCTCGGCGAGCCTGTCGAGGCTCTCCCCGATGAGCTCGGTCGCGAGCGCGTCCAAGCGCTCGCTCACCCTGCCCTCGTCGCCCATGGCGTCTCCCTTCGGCGCAACCCCCGCCCGGCTCACGGCCGAGACGGGGGTCGAGATTCCGTACTGTGCCGGCGCGGCGACGCGCGCCCGCACCCGAACTATGACACGTAGTACCAGCCGACGCCCTCATCGCGCCAGCCATGCTCGCGCACGAGCACGTCGCGCTCATGCGAGTCGGCCGTGCTGTGGTGGCTGCCGGGGCCCGACGCGCCGTTGTAGAGGCGATAGACCTTCACGCCCTTCGCGTCGTCGGAGTAGAAGGAGATGCCCTCCTGCTTCCACCCGCGCTCTCCGAGAGTCTTGTATTCGTTGGGATCGGCGGTGTAGTGGTGCTCGCCGCTCGAGCGGTTGTAGAGGCGGTAGACCGGCGTCGAGGAGTGGCCCGCGGTCTCGTGGGTCTGCTCCTGCTTCCAGCCGAGGCGCACGAGCTCGGCGGCCTCGTTCGCGTCGGTCGTGTAGAGGTGCTCGCCGTTCGAGCGGTTGAAGAGGCGGAACGTCTGCTTCGCGTCGATCTCGGGCTCGGGCTCCACGTCGTCTGGGTTGAAGCCCGGCAGCGGCTCGCCCACGTGCACGACGAGGATGGCCGAGGCCTCGTTCCAGAGCGCCGTGGCGCTGCGCACCACGCGGACCTCGCAGGTGCCCTGGGAGCGGCCGCGGATGTGGAGCGTCGTCCCGCGGACGTCCACGAGCGCCACGTTGGTGTTGTCGCAGATGGCGAAGATGGCGCCGTCGCCCTGGCCGGTCACGTTCACGACCAGCGGGTCCTCGCCCGGGCGGATGGAGACCTGCGTCGCGCTCAGGTTGACCGTCGATTGCTGCTTCTGCGGGGCGGGCGTGCTCCCGCCGCCACCGCCGCCAGTGCCGCCACCGCCGCCACCGCCGCCACCGCCGCCTGCGCCCTGGGTGCCCTTGGCGCGGGCGTTGCGGAAGGAATTGACGGCCATGGTGAGATCCTGGAGGCCCTGGTCGACCTCGGCCTGGGTGCTCGCACCCATGTCGCGGTTGCCCTCTTCGATGGCCGCGAGCAGCGTGCTCGTGGCCTCCTGGTTCGCCCACCACTTCGACTGGGGCACGTCGCTGCCGTCGTTCGAGACGGTCGTCTCGCCGAGGAGCGCCTGGGCCTCATCGAGCTTCGCCTTGAGCGCATCCGTCTTCACGGGCTCGGCGTCGGGGTCGGTCTTCGCGACCGCGGTGTTCTTGTAGTCCTGGTAGTTGGCGCTCGTGGGGTGGAAGGTGTAGGCGTAGTGCACGCCCACCTCGACGCGGGTCGAGCTCGCCGCGTCCCAGGTCGCGGTGCCGGAGACCGGCGTGCCGAGCGCCTCGAAGTTCGGCGTGAGGTGGTAGCCGGCAAGCGTCGAGCCGCTGCCGGAGACCGTGACGGTGCCCGAGACCGGGGCCGGCGTGATGGTGAGCTTGCCCTCGTGGACGTTCTCGGCGAGCGAGCCGTCCGCCACGCGCGCCGTCACCCGATAGGAGTACGTGCCCGCGTCGATGGGGCCCGCCGTCTGCCACCGGCCGCCCACCTCGTACTCGAACGTCAGCGTGGCGTTTTGCGTCGTCGTGGTGGCCTGCACGTGCTTTTCCTGCCCGTCGTAGACGACGTGCGTGCTTTCCTGGTCCACGTCCAGGTTCACCACGGGCTGCTCGCTCGCCGTCACCCGGACGTTGCCCTTTGCGCTTTCGTAGCGGCTCTCGTCCTCGCCGGTGGGCTTGAAGGTGACCGTGTAGGTGTGCGTTCCCGCGGTGATCGGGGTCGAGCCGCTATCCCACGAGAACTCGCCCGTCACGGGCGCGCCGTTGTGGGGGTTGGACGCGGTGCCGGTGACATGGAGGTCCTTCAGCTGGGTTCCCGCCTGGGCGCTTCCCGCCGAGAGGTTCGTGAGCGTGGGGGTCGCCTTTGTCACCACGAGCCGGTTCGAGCAGGAGACGGTGTAGTTGTCGTTGCTCGACGTGGCCGTGATCTCATAGCCGCTCGGGTCCACGTCGGCCGTGGCGGCCGTGCCCTCGCTGTGGAGGTTGGTCGCCTTCACCGTGTCGCTCTTCACGACGCCGGCGGTGATGTCGATGCTTCCCGGCATCGGGAAGGTCCTGCCGTAGGCCTTCGACGCATTTGGCACGAAGAAGGTGACCGGCCTCTTGTTGATGACGAGCGTGGCCTTCGCTACCCCCTCGGCGAGATCGGTGGTGGCGGCGATGCGCACCTCGACGTCGTAGCTGCCGGCTTGCGTGGGCTCCGTCGGGCTGCCGTTGTAGAGCACGGTTCGCTCGCCGGTTGAATTCGTCTGGATGCTCACGCGCTTCGGGTTGCCGTCATAGGTCTGGCTCGTGCCCCCGATCGAGATGACAGGCGCCGCCCCCTTCACGCCGCGCCAGGAAACGGTGAGGTTGGTGGAATACGGCTGGTAGTGTTTCGTGTCGCTCGGCGTGAACGTGAGCTTCTGGGTCGAGGTCTGCACGGTGTTCTCGCCGACGGGGCGCATGGAGTAGCTCGGGTTCTCCCACGCGAAGGTTCCCGCGATGTCGCGATCGCTGCGCTCATCGTCGTTTCCCATGGCAACGTTCGGCACGTCGCTGTCGAGGCGCTCGCCCGCCTTGTATTCCTTGGGCGTGAGGATCCCGAGCGGGATGGTCCTCGCCGGCTCCACCTCAACGTGAAGTTTCGGCAGCGCCTCGGCGAAGGTGTAGGTGCCATCCGACTTCAGGTCGTAGTCATCCGTATCGGAGTATTTTCCAAGCCCGGGGGCGGTGAGTCCGAGCTCCGTGAGGGTCTTCTGCCCGAGGTTCGTCTGCACCTTCACCTTCGAGAGATTCGGGGTCGTTCCGTAGACCTTCTCGTAGGTTGGATCCGCGGTGAAGGTCACGGCTTTCATCTGCAGGTTGAGCTTCACCGTGATGGGGGAAGCGTACACGTCGCCTCTCCCCACGAAGGTGATCTCGCCCTCGATCGGGCCGGCCTTGGTCGGGCGCCCGTTCGGATTGAGCCTGATGGTGACCGTGGCCGTTTGATCCTTGCCGATCGAGCCTTTATCCGATTCCGCGATGAAGAACGTGCTCTTCGTGATCGGCGTGGTGTAGACCCACTCGCTCGTCCGGTTCGTGATGGTGATCGTGAACGGATCGTGGGTGTAGTGGTCGTAGGAGACGGTGCCGAAATCGACGGACGTTGCGCTCATCTCCACGCCGTCCACCAAGGGGCGGGCCTCGGCGTCGAGCGTGACGGCGGCGCTTTCCGCCTCGGCCACCGAGGGCGGCTCGACGGCCGCGAGCGTGGCCAGCGCGAGGAGCGCGGCGGAGCATGCGAGCAGGAACTTCTTCCGAGCAGTCTTCATGGAGACTCCTCCCCAGGCGTCGTGGTGCATGGGATGGCGCGGGTCACACGCGACGCCGCCCACCGGCGATTGCGCAGGTCCTCTCGCCGAGGCTCTCTCCACCCTCGGCGCGCCTGTTCAGCGAATCACGGCGAGTGTACGGCCTGCTCCCGCATCGATGCAACCGTTTACCGAAGTTCCACTCACCCGTCACAGACGATTCCTTGCGCTTACGTGCGGTCTGCACTATGCGAACGGGCCCGCCCCGAGGGAGCGAGCCCGTCTCGTTAATCCGTGATGGCAGATGGAGCTACTCGGCGAGGCCGTACCAGGCGATGTTCTCCTGGCGCCAGCCCTGCTTGCCGAGCGTCTGGTACTCGTTCTCGTCCGAGGTCCAGTGGTGCGAGAAGGCGCCGCCGTTCTCCTTCATGTTCGGGTTCCACACGCGGTAGACGGCCTTCCCGGTCTCGGCGCCGTACATCGCCACGCCCTCGCCCTTCCAACCCGCCTCGCGGATGAGCGTGTCGTACTCGTTCTTGTCGCTCGTGAAGTGGTGGTCGCCGTTCGTGGGGTTGTAGAGGCGATAGATCGGCGTGTTCGAGGTGGAGGGAGCCGTCCAGGCTTTGCCCTCGCCCTTCCAGCCGGCCTCGCGGATGAGGGTGTCGTACTCGTTCTTGTCGCTCGTGAGGTGGTGGGCCTTGTTGCC
>CANQFP010000056.1 GCA_947599965.1 uncultured Atopobiaceae bacterium
CTCGCCAAGGGCGGCCGCATCCCGCCCCAGGCCGCGGCCATCGGCGGCAAGCTCGACATCAAGCCCGAGCTCTCCTACGACACCGCCGGCGCCCTCTCGCTCAAGCGCATGTGCCGCGGGCGCAAGAAGGCGCTTCGGGCCATCATCGACGACTTCAAGGACCAGTTCACCGGCGAGTACAACCTGCCGGTGGCCATCGTCTCCACCGATGCCGAGAAGGATGCGGACTTCCTCGAGGGGCTGCTTCGCAGGGAGCCCGGCTGCGAGGATCTCGCCGTGGTGAGGAGCTCGGTGTCGCCGGTCATCGGCTCGCACGTGGGGCCGGGCATGGTGGCGCTCATCTTCTGGGGCAAGGACCGTCGCGAGAAGACGAGCCTCGCCGATCGCATCGCGCGCAAGGTGGGCGGCGCGTCGTCCGCCACGCGTGCCTCCGACTCCGCCTCGGCCTAGGAAGCGGGACGTCGTGGGCTACGTGTCCGTCTTCATCGTGAGCCTGCTGCTGGCGATCCTCGGGATCGTCATCGGCTTCCGCATCGGCCAGGAGCTCGCGGCTCGCTGCACGTCGAAGCGCCAGTACTGGATCTCCAACGCCGTCTGCTACGTCGTGGGGATCGTCGCCTCGGCCTTCGTCTGGGCGCTCGGCCTCGTCGTGCTCTCCTTCGCCACGATCGGCCTGCTCGGCGGCGCCATCGCCGGCCTCAAGTTCGGCTGGGGCTCCGAGGGTCCGTGGAAGAAGGTCGACGAGGTCATGGGCGTGAAGAACCGCCATCTCGAGCAGCGGGGCGTGCCCGAGGGCGAAGAGGAGCCGGAGCTCATGAGCGTCGCCGACCCGGGCCCCGTTCAAGACCGCAAGACACGAAGGGGCAAGTAGCCCATGGCTGAATCCTCCATCGCCGTCCTCATCGACTACGAGAACCTCGCTCGCGGCATGTCCGACGACGATCACTCGCGAAACTCCTCGCAGGGTCGCGGGCGTCGCGGGCGCTCCCAGCGCGGCAAGGTGCCGCTGCCCAACGTGCGCGCCATCCTCGAGCGCCTCGTCGAGATCGGCCGCATCGTCTCCAAGCGCGCCTACTGCGACTGGCAGCTCTTCACCGATTCGATCCAGGACCTCCACGAGCTCGGCATCGAGCTCATCGAGATCCCCGACCGCCAGTACACCGGCAAGAACTCCGCCGACATCCGCCTCGTGGCGGACGCCGTGGAGATGTGCCTCACGCGCGACCACATCGACACCTTCGCGATCCTCTCCGGCGATTCCGACTTCACGCCGCTCGTCGCCAAGCTGAAGGAGTACGGCAAGGACGTGATCGGCGTCGGCATGAAGGCCTCGACGAGCCCGCTGCTCGCGGAGAACTGCGACCAGTTCATCTTCTACGAGGACATCGTCGCCTCCACGGGCCTGCCGAGCTACGAGGAGAAGGTGCCCGCGGAGCGTCAGAGCTGCTACGAGCTCCTGCTCACCACCATCGATGCGATCCTGCGCGAGAACGAGGGCCCGATCCTCGCCTCGCGCCTGAAAGAGACCATGCGCCGCAAGCAGCCCTCCTTCACGGAGCGCAGCTTCGGCTACAAGAACTTCACCGCGCTTCTGCGCGACGCGGCCGAGCTCCACCTCATCTCCGTGCACACCGATCCGCGCTCGGGGACCGTGATGGTGGACGGGTTCGCGGAGTAGCGGCGCGAAGACGTACGAGCACGCGAGGAGGGCATGCCAAGATGAGTGACGAGACCAACCGCACCCCCGAGGAGGACGCCATCATCGCCGCCGAGGAGGCCGCGGCCGAGGAGGCGCCGGGCGACGTCATCGAGGACGCGCCGACCGTCTCCGATACCGCCGCGAACGCCGCTGCCGCGGCGGCCGCCGTCGCGGAGGGCTTCGGCGAGGAGAGCGAGGACGCCGACCTCACGCCCCTGCTCGAGGCGCTCTCCGAGGCCTCGCGGCTCCGGCGCCAGGAGGCCGCGCGCCGGCTCTCGCTCTTGGCCGAGCACCGCAAAGACGAGCTCGCGGGCTCCGTCGACGTGCTCGTGGACGCGCTCGAGCGCCCCGAGGCCCAGACCCGCTGGCAGATCCTCGACGCGCTTCGCATCGTGGGCGCGGACGATCCCGAGCTCGTGGCCGACGCCTTCGAGGCGGCGGAGAACGCTCTCTTCGAGGAGGGCCCGCGCTCGGCCTTCGCCCGGCTCGCGGCCTTCCGCTACTTCGTGATGCTCGGCAAATCCTCGCCCGAGCGCTCGGATGAGGTCTGGCCGCTCCTCGACGAGGCGGCACAGGTCTATCACGGGCAGCCCGAGTATCGCGAGATGCTCGTGGCGCTCGCGGACTTCGCCGGCGGCAGCATCTCGGACACCTCGCGCAAGGCCGTGGCCGATCGCGTTCGCTTCGACGCCCAGGGCAAGACCGGCGGTTTTTTGAAGAGCTACTCGGCGCAGGTGCTCGCCGTCGCCGAGGGCACGGAGGACGAGCCGAACGAGAGCGAAGGGGCCTAAGCCGGCCGCGGGCGGATCGGGCGAATCAAGCGAGACGAGGAGGGCACTATGGCGAGTCACCTCCAGACCGGCGCATCCGCGTCGAACGACGGGGCGCGGGCCACCTACGGCACCGCGGTCCACGGCGCGGGTTTCGAGCCGCCGGCGCCTCGTCGTGGCGTGCCCGTCTGGGCGCTCGTCGTCTGCATCCTCGCAGCGCTCGCGGTGGGCGGGCTCGTGGGCCGCTTCCTGCTCACGCCGAACATCTCCTACCTCGAGGGTGCCGTCACCATCACATCCGACCAGCTCGATGGCGTCGTGGGCAGCTACTACTCCGATGGCGAGTACCACGAGATCACGGCCCGTCAGGCCCTCGAGGCCACCGCGAGCCTCGAGAGCCACGTGACCGACGAGGGCACCTACCCCATGCCCTCGGCCGAGAGCATCATCAACGTGGCGCGCAACCAGCTCCTCCAGGATGCCGTGCACGCGGAGGGCATCGAGGTCACGGACGCCGATGCCGACGCGTATCGCCAGAAGGTCTTCGGTGATGTGGACGTGGCGACGCTCGCGGAGAACTACGCCATGAGCGCCGAGCAGTTCAACCAGCTCCTCATCGAGGGGGCCGGGGTGGAGAAGCTCTACCAGCAGGTGGCCGGCGGCGACGCCATCGCACCGGCCGTGCCGGAGCTGCCGCCCGCGCCCGCCGAGGGCCAGGAGGACACGCCGACGCAGGAGTACGGCGCCTACATCGTGAAGCTCCTCGGCGACAACTGGGACAGCGCGAAGAACACTTGGGCCAACCGGGATAACCCGTACTACGAGGTCATGGAGGACGACGTCTTCTCCGCGGACGGCGCCACCTACAACCAGGCCATGGAGGCCTACTACGTGGCCTACGGGATCCAGACCGAGAACAACCAACCCTCCATCGATGCCTGGGACGCCTATATGAACGACCTGCTCTCGAAGGCCTCGATCACCATCGGCGAGCTGGTGTCGTAGTGGCGAGGGACGAGCGGGGCGCCGTGCCCCGCCTTCGGCTCTGCGTGAGCGATTGCCTGCTCGGCACGCGCTGCCGCTACGACGGCGGCTCCAAGCCCCATGCGGCCATCCGAGAGCTCGTGGCGCTTCCCGAGGTGGAGGTCCTGCGTCTCTGCCCCGAGCGCGCCTCGAGGCTCCCCGTGCCGAGGCCGCCCGCGGAGCGGGTGGGGGAGCGCGTCGTGCTGCGATCGGGTGAGGACGTGACCGAGGCGTTCCATGCCGGCGCCGAGCGCGAGGTCGCGCGAGTCCTCGCCGCGGGGTGCACGATCGCCGTGCTCAAGGCCAAGAGCCCGAGCTGCGGGACGGGGCGCGTCTACGACGGCACGTTCTCGGGAACGCTTCGGGCGGGCTGGGGCGTGGCGGCCGGGAGTCTGCGCGATGCGGGCGTGGCGTGCTTCTCCGAGGAGGATGTGGAGGCTGTGGGCGCTCGTGAGTTTGTGGCGAGGGCCCTTGAAAGCTCGGGGTCGGCACGGTAGGCTAAGCCTCGCTCAAAGTGCGCCAGCTTAGCTCAGTCGGTAGAGCACCGCTCTCGTAAAGCGGGGGTCATCAGTTCGAGTCTGATAGCTGGCTCCACGAGAACTCGCAGGTCAGGCGCCGTGTTTGGTGCCTGACCTGATTGCGCTTTCGGCTCGATACGGGCCCGCGTGGGTAGAATTTGGGTAGAAGGAGATTCTGTGAAGAGACGATCCGCGAGTACGCCGAAGCGGACTAGAGCCCGTTCGCAACGCTGCTACGTAGCCGCTACGTCGTGAACAGCTCGGGCGTACTCAGAGACTGCACAACGGCTCGGCACGCGACGAGTTCGAGAAAGAGGCGCTGAGGAATGGGGCAAAGTGACCGTCGCCAGTTCTGGTGAGGCCTGATAACAGCAGGGACAGCCTGCGGTTTTGCGGTATTTGTTAGACGTACTCCAGACGCGGAGGCTCTCCCTTTCGCCCTCGCTTCACAATCTGGCCGTCGAAGGGCTCCCCGTCCCACGTGGCCTCGCCTATGCCAATGAGGAGGATCGGGCAGGTTCCGGCGTCGCCGCGCTTGATGCGATCGAGGGCCTTCTCGTAGTTGGCCGTCGTGGTGGTCGTGTACCTGACCGGCTGCTCCTTCTTCGCCGCCTTCGGGTTCTTCGCCACGTACTCGCTCCACAGCCGGTCGGTGAGCTCGCGAGTCTCGTAGTGCATCCGCGTTATGAGCGCCGCGCCGACGATGAGCCCGGCCTCATGCCACGCCCGGTACGCGGACAGATCCCGGTCGAGGTTGCCGTCCTTGGGGTTCCACTCGACATCGACCGCAAGCCCGTCCTTCACGTTGTCGATGTTGTAGCCGTGCTGGTATTCGATCTGGACGATCTCTTCCTTGAGGCCCATGCGCCTCGTATTCCCCGCGCGCTCGATGAGGTAGGTGGTGCGCTCGGTGTCCACGCGGGCCTCGATCCACCCGTAGTGGTCGAAGGCCTCGTCAAGCGAGGATGCGACGAGGCCGATGTTGCCACCGGGAGTAAGCAGCATCCGAGCCGTGAGCGAGAAGCCTGCGAGCACGTTGAGGATGTCATTGAACGCCTCGGGGAACACGGCATCCATCACCGCCGCCGCGTAGCCGACTTCGTAGAAGCGGTAGCGTTCGAGCGTATCCTCGGGAATGACGGTCTTGTAGGTGCGAGTCTCGATCATAGCCACAGCATAGGCTGGTCAGTTTCCGGTGCAACAGCTAGAATAGATCTAAAAATAGATCCCATTTTCAGCGCGAGGTGGTGCAGCGATGGACTTCGTCCCGATCCCGACCGTCGCGGGCGGATACTCGACGGTGCTCGCCGATCCGCCTTGGCGCTTCAAGAACCGCACCGGCAAGGTCGCGCCCGAGCACAAGCGCCTCGGCAGGTACGAGACGATGGACTTGGAGAGCATCAAGGCGCTTCCGGTGGCAGACGTGTGCGCCGAGAACGCGCACCTCTACCTCTGGGTGCCCAACGCCATGCTGCCGGTCGGCCTCGAGGTCATGGAGGCGTGGGGCTTCCGCTACACCTCCAACATCGTCTGGGCCAAGCGTCGCAAGGACGGCGGGCCCGACGGTCGCGGCGTCGGCTTCTACTTCCGCAACGTCACCGAGCTCCTGCTCTTCGGCGTGCGTGGCCACCTGCGCACGCTCGCGCCCGGGCGCAGCCAAGTGAACATGATCGAGACGAGGAAGCGCGAGCACAGCCGGAAGCCCGACGAACAATACGCGCTCATCGAATCGTGCTCTCCCGGCCCCTATCTGGAGCTCTTCGCGCGCTATCCCCAGCCGGGCTGGAGCGTCTGGGGGTCAGAGGCCGCCGAGGACGTCGTTCCGCAAGGCCGCGTCTTCAAGGGCTACGAGGGCGGCGAGATCGCGGTTCCGGAGATACGCCCGGGGGAGAGGCTCCCCGAGGCAACCGAGCTCGCCATCGGGATGGTGCTTCGCGACGAGTACGAGAGCGGGGACACGATCAACGACATCGCCGCTATCCATGACTACTCGATCGCGAGGACGAGGAAGTTGCTGAAGGTGGCAGGCACGGAGTTCCGCAGCCGTGGCCCCGCGAAACCGCCCACTCGCGCAGAGCTGGATGCGGCTTCCTGAAGGGATTTTGCGTTCCAAGATGCCAATCGGCTCCGTGCTACGCTCGCCAATGGCGCATACGGTCATCCCAAGGGGACGGGCACGCCACGACATCGGAAGAGCTGCGTTTCGGAGGAGTCCACGTACTGGACACCGGGGAGCGCTCCACCGCCCGTTAGACGGGCACCACGCGCTTAAGTTACCTGCGGTTTTGCTTGGGCCGGGCCTTTTTGGCTCTCCTCACCAAACGTTCCACTTGCCCGACGTATCTCATTGGTGGCCATTGCATTTCCGATTGCGTGAATCCTGCTAGGAAGCCGTGCAGGTCGGTGGGTCGAGTATCGCCCTGCGATTTGCGGCCTCGATGGCCACCTGCTTGCAGATGAGGGAGGCGAGCGGTCTCGGGTCGCGGCCCACGTCCCACTCCTCAAGCGCCGAGAGGTAGTCCCCTCGCCTTCCCGCGTCGATTGCGATGGGAGGGTAACCGAAGGAGGCGAGCTGGAAGTTCATGAGCGTCCTGCCCGTGCGTCCGTTGCCGTCCACAAAAGGGTGGACGGACTCGAAGGCCTTGTGCGTGGCCGCGACGACGAGGAGGGGATGCAGATCGGCGTCTGTTGCGAGGCGCGCGAGGTCGTCGAGCAGCGCCTCCACCTGCTGCGGCTCCGGCGGGACGCTCGCGGATCCATTGATGCGAACCGGGGTCGTGCGCAGCGCGCCCCGAATCGAATCGTCCATGTCGACGGACACCCTTTCGTGGATGTCCTGTATGAGCGAGCGGCTTAGGGCCCGGCCCGATTTGGCTTGCCGCATGGCGTAGCGGTGGGCGTCGGCTATGCCGATGGCGCGCATCATGTCGTCTCGCTGCGTGCAGTCCCTCGGCACGAAGTCGCGATCAAGCACGAGCGACGTCTCGGCGAGCGTGAGCGCGCTCCCCTCGATCGCCGCCGAGCCGTGCACCATGCGCGCGAGGAACCACTCCTCGTAGCCCTCGATGCCGATCCTTCGCTCGGCGTCCTGCGGTTCCCCGCATGCGGCAAGGCTTCTGGCCGCATCGTCCGCCTCCGCGACGAGGGCATCCACGCCAGCAGTGTCCGCAAGCTCGAAGTAGGCGCGGATCGGCTCCATGCTTGCCCTCCTTCGTCGCCTTCGTTCTAGGTCTTCGTGGTGATTGTTCCGCTCGTTTCCGGGGATAGGCTCATGCTCCCTGTTGACGATGGCGGTGAACCCGACTACGAG
>CANQFP010000057.1 GCA_947599965.1 uncultured Atopobiaceae bacterium
AGATCTACAAGACCGTGTATCCCATCAACGAATACGGCAGCCACACCATCGCCTCGAAGCTGGTCATTCGCCATGACGCCCGTTACGAGGGCTCCGTGACGATCTACACCGATAAGAAGCTCTTCCTCCCCGCCCAGTTCAACCACGCGAACTTCGGGCAAGTGGGCCCGGATAACGCGCTCATCCGCCTCGACGGCGAGCAGTCCTACATCGAGAAGACCTACGACAGCGCGAGGAAGATGGAGCGCTACACCATCCATGGCGACGCCACCTTCTCGAGCGCGTCGATGAAACTCAAGGTGAACGCCCTGTTCACACTCGACCTCTCCACCAAGACGGTCGTGTACCCCTGGCCGGGCACCTACGAGTTCGTCGCCGAGAACGCGAACGTCACCTTCGCGAACGACTTCAAGTTCCTGCCCGGCGCCACCTTCACCGCGAACGGCAATTCGAAGATCACCATCGCGGCCGGAAAGCAGGTCACCTTCTACGACAGCACCTACGCGGACCCGTATGAATCGACCGGCTTCGCCTACAAGACGAACGGGCGCACGGCGACCCTCACGCTGAACGGCACGAGCACGCTCGTGAACAACGGCAAGTTCGGCGGCACGGTCGTCTTGAACGGCGGATCGCTCGTCTCGGGCACTCCCTCGAGCGGCGTCGTCTGGGGCGACGGCGAGACGAGCGTCGCCGTGAAGGAGGCGAAGGAGTACCAGGGGAGCGGCACGCAGACGTTCAACGTCAAGCTCCAGCGCGAGGGTTTCACCGGCTGGACCGTGGACCCCGAGACGCAGGTGCTCGTCTGGACCGGCGCCGATAAGGCATCCCTCAAGACGGCCGTCGAATCCGCCCGCGCGCTCACCTCGGAGCCCTACACCCCCGAGAGCTGGGAGACCTTCGCAGGCGCCCTCGCCGAGGCCGAGGCGCTGCTCGCCCGCGAGGTGCCCACCGCCGAGCAGGGCACCGTCGACGCGGCGCTCTCCGCGCTCACGAGCGCCCGGGGATCCCTCGAGAAGGTCACCCTCCCCCTCACGTTCGATGCCGCGGGCGGTGCGTGGGGAGGCGAGGAAACGAAGGTCGTCTCCGTCACCTACGGCGATGATCTCGCGGCCTTCCCCGAGAACCCCGTGCGCGCGGGCTACACCTTCCTCGGCTGGAAGCTGAACGGCGAGGGCGAGATCCTCGCCACCCCTCCCGCGAAGGTGACGGCTCCTGCAACCTATCGAGCCGCCTGGAGCGATCCCATCGCCTACGGCATCTCCTACACGCTCGCGGGCTCGACGGGCGATTCCGACGTCACGTGGACCACGTCTCGCACGAGCTACGACGTCACCCAGGGCTTCACGCTCGATCGGCCGAGCCGCGTGGGCTACGAGTTCAGCGGTTGGACGCTCGACGGCGCCGAGGGTGAGCCGCTTCTCGACTACGTCGTCTCCGCGGGGACCACGGGCGAGCTCGCCTTCACGGCCCACTGGACGCCGCGCATCTTCACCGTCACGTTCCGCGTGGGCGAGGGCGAGACCATCCTCGCCGACGGCGCCGAGCAGCCCGGACTCGAGTACACGCGACGCGTGACCTTCGGCTCGACCTTCGGCGCTGCCGGCGCGCTTCCGAGCGCGCGCAAGCTCGGCTGGCAGTTCGACGGCTGGGCGACCGAGAGCTCCGTGGCCGCCGGGAAGCCCGAGCCCATCGTCGACGGCACGCCCGTCACGCTCACCGAGGACGTCGTCCTCGTGCCGCGCTGGACCAAGGACAGCTACACCATCACCTACTACCTGGATGAGGTCGGCGCCGAGGAGCCGCGCGGCAGGTGGCCGGAGGGTGTCGAGCCGAAGACCACCTACACGGTCACGGACAGCTTCACCCTGCCCACGCCCGAGCGCGAGGGCCACACCTTCCTCGGCTGGCGCCGCGAGAGCGAGCCACAGAGCACGCAGCCCGAGCTCACCATGCGCGTGCCCGAGGGCACGACCGGCACCCTCATCTTCCGCGCCTGCTGGGAGCGCCGGGAAAACGCCGTGAGCTTCGACTATGCGGGCGGCGCCGTCTTGGGCTCCGAAGCCGCGAGCTCCGTCGAGCAGGTCCCCTATGGCCGCACCGTCTCGAGCGTCCCCGCGGTCGAGCTCCCCGGCCATCGCCTCGACGGCTGGCGCACCGAAACAGGCGAGCTCCTCACCGAAGACCAGGTGCTCGCGGCCCCCGTCACCGCGCCCGTGAGCTACACGGCCGCGTGGAGCCTCATCGACTACGCGCTCACCGTCACCCTCGCCGAGGACGAGAGCTGGGGCGAGGCTGCGGCGCCGCAGACGACCTACACCGTGGAGAGCTCCATCACGCTTCCCGTGCCGGAGAAGCTCGGCCACACCTTCACCGGCTGGAGCGTGACGGGCGCTCTGAGCGGCGACGCCGAGCTCCTGAAGAGCGGCGTCATCGCACCCGGCACCACGGGCGAGCTCACCTTCAGCGCGACGTGGGAGGCGACCCCCTTCAGCGTGACGTGGGACCTCTTCCCGGGGGAGGACGCCGTCTCCGAGCAGATCCCCTACGGATCGAGCGTCGCGCGGGAAACCCCCGAGCGTGAGGGCTACCGCTTCCTCGGCTGGAACGTCGAGCCCGAGGGCGTGGCGGAGCTCGGCGCGAACGGGCTGCCGACGGCCATGCCCGCCTCCGACCTCACCATCGAGGCGCGGTGGGAGAACTACCTCGAGACGCTCCGGGATCTCACCAGCGATCCCTCCGAGCTCGAGGACGCCGCCACGCTCGAGCGGGCGCGCGAGCTCTACAACACCAAGCTCAGCGCCGAGCAGCGCGCGAGCTACGACTCGACGAACCTCATGGCCGCGATCCGCCGCGCGGAGAACGACGCCATCGCCGCCGCCGTGAGCGAGAACATCGACGCGGTGAACGCCGCGCTCTCGCCGAACGGCCACGTGATCGCCACGCTCTTCGAGGGCGAGGTCACGGACGCCGGGCTGCGCACGCTCTACGTGGAGATCAAGGACCCCGGCTACCTCGCGAAGGACCTCTTGAGCAACCCCTTCCTCGAGAAGCTCTTCACCTATCCCAACCTCGAGACGGTCTACATCGACAACGAGGCCACCTCGAACGACCAGTTCTCGCTCATGCTCGCCGTGGCCTACGCCACGCTCGGCGCCCAAATGGGGATGGACCTCAGCCAGTTCACCACGTGGCTCCAGAGCCAGGTGAACACGCTCACCCTCTCGGCGCTCTCCGGCGCCTCGGTGCCCGCCACCCTCGAGGGCAAGGCCGCTCCCGAGGGCCCGAAGGGCGAGGCCGGCTACCTCGTGCGCTTCTACAACACCGGCGAGCACATCGACTGGGATACGTATCGCACCATCACGTTCGAGAGCCGCGGCGGCTCTGACGTCACCTCCTACCAGAAGCTCGTGGGCATGGGCATCACCGAGCCCGAGGCGCCCGTGCGCGAGGGCTACGCGTTCGACGGCTGGTATCGCACGGAGCAGTGCACGGGCGAACCCTTCGCCTTCACGACCATGCCCGACGAGGACCTCACGCTCTTCGCCAAATGGAAGGCCAACACCTATGCCCTCGAGTTCTCCCTCGGCGAGGGGAAGGGCATCGAGGGGGCAGCGCCCGCCTCCATCGAGGCGCGCTACGACGAGAACGTCGAGCTCCCCGCCTGCACGGCGACGCGCCTCGGCTACACCTTCGGAGGCTGGAAGCTCCCCGACGCCTCCGTGAGGCAGCCCGGCGCGCGCGTGACGAAGCTCGCGAGCGAGCAGGGTGCCACCGTGGCCATCGAGGCCGCGTGGACGCCGGAGCGCTCCACCGTGACCCTCGACGCCAACGGCGGCAGCGTCGACGGCAAGCCCGAGAAGGAGATCACCGTCACCTTCGACGCGCCCTACGGCGAGCTCCCGAGGCCCGAGCGCGAGGGCTACGACTTCGTGAACTGGATGCTCGACGGCACCGCCGTCACGAGCGCGACGACCGTGACCACGGCCGGCGCACACCGGCTCACGGCCGCCTGGAACGCCCAGGGAGACACGCCCTACACCGTCGTCGTCTACCACCAGACCGTGGACGGGAAGGGCTACGAGGAGATCTCCTCGACGAAGCTCGCCGCGGCGACCGATTCCGAGGTCACGGCCGAGGTGGCCGCGCCCACCGGCTTCACCTTGAACGAGACGGCGAGCCTAAGATCGGGCACGGTCGCGGCGGATGGCAGCCTCACGCTCGAGCTCCGCTACGATCGCGACGTCTACGACGTGAGCTTCATCATCGGCGGCAAGCGCGAGGGCGAGCACCGGACGTTCCGCTTCGGCGAGGCCGTCGTCGCGCCCGACCCCGGGCGCCTGCCCGACGCCAACGCCTCCTACGAGTTCGATCGCTGGGAGCCGGAGCTGCCGGCCACCGCGACCCCCGAGATCGCGGGCAAGAGCTTCACGGCGCGCTACCACGAGAGCTTCGAGGCGTCCGTGAACGCGGGCGACATCACCTATCGCACCCTCGAGCTCGCGCTCACCCACGCGCACCCCGGCGACGTGATCACGCTCGAGCGGGACGTGACCATCGCGCGCAACCTCACGGTCCCCGAGGACGTGACGCTCCTCGTGCCCTATCGCGCGGACGACCCGGGCTACGTGCCGAACTACGAGAAGAAGCCCTTCAACCCGGATAACACCGAACTCAAGGGCAAGCTCGGCTTCGGCGGCGACCCCGCGCCCTATCGCACCCTCACGATCGCCGACGGCGCGACTCTCTCCGTGCGCGGCACGCTCCTCGTGAACGCGCTCACCGGCCGCCCGCGCTCCGGCAACTACGACCAGGAGATCACCGGCGGCTGGGGCAAGGTCGTCGTGGACGGCCGCGTGCTCGTGGGCGGAAAGGGCGCCTACGAATCCTTCGGCGTCACCGAGGGCACGGGCGAGATCCGCGCGCTTGCCGGCGGGACGGTCGGCGACCTCTTCGTCGTGCGCAACTGGCGCGGCGGCTCGCAGGCGCTCGCGATGTTCTACGAGCGGGTCTTCCCGTTCAACGAGTACGACTGCGTGAACATCGAGGTCCCGGTGACCATCGAGGCCGGTGGCTCCCTCGTGGGGCTCGTGAAGATGTACGCCGGCTCCACGTACTGCTCGACGCGCTTCCCGCTCGTCGACCCCGAGAACGGGCTCCTTCGCCAGGAGGGCTCGATCGTGCCCGGCGCGAACCGCGTCGTGCGCACGCTCGACGCCGAGGGCGAGCACTTCGCCGTCACCGGCGACACGACGTTCTCGCGGAGCACGCTGAACATCGTGGGCGAGGAGCTCTCGACGGGCGACTTCGTCTACCCGATCGACGGCGACATCTCCTACACGCTCGAGAACGGCACCTTCGACTTCACCGAGAGCTTCAAGTTCCTCACGGGCTCGAAGATCGAGGCCGAGAACGCCGATCTCTCCGTCTCCTCCGGCTCGACCGTCGTCCTCTACGAGGACTTCGCCGATCCCGAGAACACCGATTCGACCGCCTACCCCGATCGCCCGCAAGCGGCCCTCTCGTTGGACGCCGACTCCACGCTCGTGAACGCCGGTACCTTCGCCGGCCTCGTGGAGGCCGAGGAGCCGAGCGTGCGCGAGGCGAAGACGGGCGTGGCCTGGCGCGCCTCCACCAAGGAGGCCAACGGCTACTACTACACGCACTTCGGCGAGGAGGCCACGACCCTCGAGCACGCGCTCGACATCGAGATCGCCGACCACACGTGGGAGGTCTCGCCCTATGGCGAGATCCTCTGGGACGGCGAGAGCTCGGCCGCCGGCGCGGACGCCATCACCGGCGTGGCCGGTGGGGGAGCGGAGAGCCTCACCGAGGCCGACAACTCCCTCGAGGTGAGCGTCGAGAAGACCTCCGAGGAGGAGGTGGCGTGGACGATCGCCATCACCGGCGAGCGCCTGCGGGAAAGCGCCGATGAGACCGTGCAGGACGTGGTCTCCGCCTTCCTGAACGCCTTCGTGAGGCGCCCCGAGGCAGTCTCCTCCATCTCCACGCTCACGGGCGTGGCGCCCGAGGAGGTCATCTACCCCGCCAAGGGCATGAGCCGGAAAGACGTGGTCCGATTCGCCGAGAAGCTCGGCTTCACGGCCGGTGCCGAGGCGAACGCCCAGGTGCGCGCGACGGACGCGAGCGCGCAGGCAGCCCAGGCGAGCCCGCTCGCCACGGGCGCCACGGCGGCCGATCTCGCCGGCACGAGCGCGAAGGTGCTCGTCACGGGCGCGGGGAAGAACCCCTCCAAGGTGACCTTCACCTTGCGCTTCACCGCCGAGGCGGCCGAGGACGCGCCCGTGGTGGCGGTCTATCGCCTCCACCATCCGGTGAGCGGGGCGCACCTGCTCACGGCCGACGAGAACGAGTATCGCGTGCTCCAGGCCGAGGCCGGCTGGAAGGGCGAGGACGTCTGCTTCTACCAGTACCGGGATGCGGCGTCCGGCGGCGAGGCGGTCCATCGCCTCTGGAACCCTTCGAACGGCGACCACCACTACACCACCTCCGATGAGGAGGTCGCGGGCCTCGTGAAGATCGGCTGGAGGGACGAGGGCGCCAAGTTCTACGGCGCCGTCGCAGGCGGCGAGGCGGTCTATCGCCTCTGGAACTCCCACCAGACGACCGCGGGCGGCCTCGGCAGCCACCTCTGGACGGCGAGCGCCCACGAGTACGAGACGCTTCCCACGCTCGAGCCCAAGGGCGCCTGGCGCGGCGAGAACGTCGCTTGGCGCGCGGTCGAGCTCCCGAAGGAGGCCGCATGAGCGTCCTCCACGCAAACGGTTCCACCGCGAACCCGAACGTCGCGGTTCGCGCGCACGTCACCCAACACCGAGGTCCCGCGGGGGTTCCCTGAGGAAGGAGGTCGGGCCACGCCCGCGTTGCTGCCCCGCGGCCCCGATGGGAGCGCAGCCTTTCCCTTCCGCTTCCATCCGAGTTGCACGAACGCACGACCGCTCGATCCACGCGATCGAGCGGAGCACGAACGCACGACACAAGAAGGGGAGGCCGAGCCCTCGGCTCCGAACCTCCCACCGCGAATACGACCGAACCCGACACTCGGGAGTATTCCCACGCGAAAGAGGTGCATACATGCACAAGCGCACGTTCAAGGCGGGATTCGTCGCGGCGTTTGCCGCCCTCGCCCTGTCCGTCTTCGGCCTCGCCACCACGGCGCTGGCCGA
>CANQFP010000058.1 GCA_947599965.1 uncultured Atopobiaceae bacterium
GCCTCACTGACGTTTCGACTACCTGCTGTTCCATCGTCATTACAACACGACGTTCCGAATGCCCAGTCCAACAGTGGATGAAATGAGGGGGAGCCCCATGGAGAAGCTGAAGCGCCTGCTCGCGGGCGAGGTCGAGAGCCACGTCTTGCCGTTCCTTTGGATCCACGGCGAGCCACACGAGCGCTACGCCGCGCAGCTGGACGCCATGGAGGAGGCGGGCATCCGCGAGTTCTGCGTGGAGGCCAGGCCGCACAATGACTTCGGCGGCCCCGGCTGGTTCAGCGACCTCGGCTTCCTCCTCGAGGAGGCGAAGCGTCGCGGCATGGCGATGTGGCTGCTCGACGACAGCCACTTCCCCACGGGCTTCGCCAACGGCGAGGTGAAGAAGCACCACCCCGAGCTCCAGAAGCGCTACCTGCGCCTGGCGACCTTCGACGTCTGCGGCCCACTCGAGGGTGCCGAGCTGAACCTGCGTTTCACGGCGCCGAGCCCCGAGGACGAGATCCTCGCCGTGCTCGCCTGCAGGCGTCTCTCGCCGGATGAGCCCGACGTCTCCGAGACCGTCGATCTCACATCGACGATCCACGAGCGTGCGGACTTTGAGACCGGCAAGCCGGTCATCGGCTGGGACGGCACGCCCATGGGCTTCGACCAAGGGCCGTGTCGCGTGGTCGACCTCGACCTCGGCGAGGGCCTCTGGTATGTGAACGTGCTCTATACGAGTTTCGGCGGCGGCGAGAAGGAGACCGAGGGCTATTTGAACCCCATCGACCCCGTGGCCACGCAGGTGCTCGTGGACAGCGTCTACGAGCCCGTCTACGAGCACTTCTCCGAGGACTTCGGGGGCGTGTTCAAGGGCTTCTTCTCCGACGAGCCGCGCTTCGGCAACATCCACGGCGCGGAGGGCGCCTCCATCGGGCGCAACCCGCAGATGGCGCTCCCCTGGCGAGCCGACCTCGCGGAGCTCCTCGCCGAGCGCCTCGAGGAGACGACGCTCTCGGGCCTCGACGGTTCGAGCGTCCTTCGCTATCTGCCGCTCCTCTTCTTCGGGAACTGCGAGGAGGCGCACGTCATCCGCTACGCCTACATGGACCTCGTCTCCGAGCTCTACTCCGAGCACTTCGACGGCGTCCTCGGGCGCTGGTGCGAGGCCCACGGCGTCGAGCGAATCGGCCACGTGATCGAGGACAACAACGCCGCCGCGCGCCTCGGCTACGGCCCCGGCCACTACTTCCGCGCGCTTGCGCACGCGAGCATGGCGGGAGTGGACGTGGTGATGGAGCAGCTCATGCCGGGCTACGACGAGGGCTTCTTCCGGGCATTCCACAAGCCGGGCTGGGAGATGGCGTTCTTCACCTACGTGCTCGGCAAGCTCGGCGGCTCGCTCGCGCACCTCGACACGGCGAAGCGGGGCCGTTGCATGGCCGAGGTATTCGGCGCCTACGGCTGGGCCGAGGGCAACAAGCTCGGCAAATGGATGGTCGACTACATGCTCTCCCGCGGCGTGAACTACTTCGTGCCGCACGCCTTCGACGCGATGGACTTCCCCGACCCCGATTGCCCGCCGCACCTCGCGGCTTGGGGCTACAACCCCCAGACGAAGAACTTCTCCGAGCTCATGGCCTATACCCAGCGGCTCTCGACGCTGCTTTCCGGCGGCTCCTACGACGCGCCGGTGGCGCTCTGGTTCAACGCCGAGGCCGAGTGGAGCGGCGAGTGGCAGAAGGTGGAGGAGCCGGCCCGCGAGCTCGGCCGCGCGCAGATCGAGTTCGACCTCATTCCCACCGACTACCTCGACGACATCGTGATCGCCTACGACGCCGGCTGTTTCGCGGCCGGCGGCGAGACCTTCCGCTCGCTCGTCTTCCCCTGGGCGGAGGCCATGCCGCGCCGTGTGCTCGAGTGCGCGCACGACCTCGCCGAGACGGGCGTGCCCGTGTGGTTCGTGGACGGCCTGCCCGTCCGCTCCTCCGAGGGCGACGACGTGTCCGAGCTGCTCGGGAACCTTGCGCACGCACCGGGTGTCTCGGTGGTGGGGCTCTCCGAGCTCGCAAGCAGCCTCGCCGCGGCCGGCCTTCGCGAGCTCACGCCGAGCGTGGAGGCGCCGTGGCTGCGCACCTACCACTACCGCCTCGAGGAGGCCGAGCTCTACTTCCTCGTGAACGAGCATCCGGCGCTCCGCGTTTCCTGCGAGCTCGCGGGCGCCCCCGCGGGCCGCGCCTACGTCTACGACCCCTTTGCGAACACGCTCGTGGCCGATCCGCGGGCCTTCGAGCTCGATCTCGCGCCGTACGACTCCAAGCTCGTCATCGTCTCCGAGGAGGAGCTCGAGGGAGCGGGGGAGGCCGCGCCGGCCTTCGTCGAGGCCTCGGGCCGCGAGCTCACGACGTGCGATCTCAGCGTGGCGCCGATGGAGACGGGCTGCTCCGAGTGGACGGACGCCGTCACGCTCGAGCGGCCGACCTACGTGAGCGATCTTCCCGGCCTCGATTCCTTCGGCGGCCTCATCCGCTACATCTTCCCCGTTGAGCTCACGGCCGCCGAGGCCGCCTCGCGCGTGCGCCTCGAGCTCGCGGGCGTGCAGGAGGGGGCGACGGTCACGGCAAACGGGAAGCCCCGTGGCGTGAGGATCGTCGGCGACTACGTCTTCGACCTCACGGGCGCGCTTCACGAGGGCGCGAACGAGATCGTCGTCGAGCTCGACACGACCCTCGGCCGCCCCATGGACGACTTCCTGGGCCAGTACCTTCCTAACGAGCCCACCGGCCTCAACCGGGCCGTCCTCTGGTTCGGCGAGTACTAGATCGGCAGGTGGGCGAGGGCTCCGGTGAGGCGGTCGGCGATGGGCGAGAGGCGCTCCATGGCGATGCGCATTACGGAGCGGTAGTACTCGGGCTCCTTGCTCGCGCCGATGTTCCCGACGAGGGCCATCTTCACGAGGGCGTAGCCGGCGATGACGTTGCCGAGCCGCTCGATGGCCGTCTCGTCCCGCGTTTCGAAGTACTCCTCGAGGAAGACGTGCCAGAAGTGCCTGCTCTGCTCCGCTGTGAGCCCGAGGGCGGGGATCGTGGTGTCGTCGTTGGGGATGCCGAGGAGCAGGTAGCCGCTTAGCAGGTCGAAAATGGGGTGGCCGTAGGAGATCTCGGCCATGTCGATGAGCACGGGCTCGTCGCCTTGGAGCATGACGTTGCCGGGGTGGAAGTCTCCGTGGACCATCGTGTGGCGGTCGGGGATGGACTCGATGATAGCGCGGAGCGTCGCGCGCTCCTCGTCGCTCAAGGCCGCCTTCGTGACGTCGGTCTCGCAATAGCCGAGGTAGGCCTGCTTGAGCGAGCTGTACTCATCGGGGTCGAGCTCGGTCGCATCCTCACCGAGCGCAAGTGGCGGCAACTCTAGGGGTTCCATCCCCAACCAGCACGGTGACAGTGCAATTCATGCTGGAAAAGTGCACTGTGACAGTGCACTTTTCGGGTATAGTTTGCACTGTCACAGTGCAAACTAAGGGGGCATCCCATGGATCGGCTCTACGAGTACATGCGGCGGCTCCTCGCGTCCACGTCCTCCACGTTCCATCGCTACCTCTATGACGAGATCCCCTGGGACGACCGGATGCTCGGCATCGTGGGGGCGCGCGGCGTGGGGAAGACGACGCTGCTGCTCCAGCGTATCCGCGACGCCCATTCGCTCGAGGACACGCTCTACGTCTCCGCGGACTCGCTCTACTTCGCGGACCACTCTCTCTACTCGGTCGCCGAGGCGTTCGTCCGCGAGGGTGGCCGTTATCTCTTCATCGACGAGGTCCACAAGTACCCCGGCTGGTCCAGCGAGCTCAAGGCGATGTACGACGCACTGCCCGACTTGCGGGTTTGCTTCACGGGCTCGTCCATCCTGGACATCGAGAAGGGGGACGCCGACCTCAGCCGGCGGGCGCCCAAGTACCTGCTCGAGGGGCTCTCGTTCCGGGAGTACCTCGCGCTCTTCGAGGGCGTGGCGTGCAAGCCGGTGTCCCTTGAGCAGATCTTGGCGCATGAGACTTTGATTCCGGGCGTCGATCACCCCATCAAATGGTTCAAGCGCTACCTGCGGAGCGGCTACTATCCCTTCGGATCGGATCCCGCCTTCGACATCGAGCTCGGTCAGGTCATAACACGTACGCTCGAGGTGGACATCCCGCAGTTCGCAGGCATGAGCACCGCCACCGGGCGCAAGCTGCTGAAACTCATGACCCTCATCGGATCGCTCGCACCCTTCACGCCCAACATGAGCCGCATCGCCTCCCAGATCCAGGTGAGCCGCAACAACGTAGAGGAGTACCTCGGCTATCTCGAGAAGGCGGGCATGATCGCCCAGCTGAGGAGCGGCGCCGGCGGCTTGGGCGCCCTCGGCAAGGTCGAGAAGGTCTATCTGGACAACACGAACATCCTCTACAACCTTGCCGGCCGGGACGCCGACGTCGGCGCCGTGCGCGAGACGTTCTTCTTCAACCAGATGCGCGTGCGCCACGACGTGCGGTCGTCGCGAGGGAGCGACTTCTCCATCGACGACCTCACCTTCGAGGTGGGCGGCAGGAACAAGGGAGCGGACCAGCTCAATGGAGTCGAGCACGGCTACGTGGTCCGGGACGACATCGAGTACGGCCACGGGCATGTCCTGCCCCTCTGGGCCTTCGGGCTGACCTACTGAGGGGCGAGAGTTAGCCTTCGGGTCGTCGGAGTAGACTTGGGTAACGTTACCCACGTCTGCCTGGCGAGGAGGATCCATGGCCCCGTCAAACAAGCCCATCTCCATGCGCGAGGTGGCCGAGCTCGCCGGCGTCTCCATCGCCACCGTCTCCCGCGTCATCAACGACAACGGGCGCTTCTCCGAGGAGACGCGCCGTCGCGTGGAGCGGGTCATCGAGGAGCACGGCTACCTGCCGAACCAGGCGGCCAAGGGGCTCCGCGAAAAGCGCACGCGCACCATCGGCATGATCGTGCCCGACATCACGAACGACTTCTTCTCCACGCTCGCGCTCCAGGCCGAGCGCGCCTTCGCCGACGAGGACTACTCGGTGCTCATCTGCAACGACGCCAACGACGCCGAGCGCGGCGAGCACTATCTGCGCACGCTCATCAGCAAGCGGGTGGACGGCATCATCTGCATCAGCGGTCGCACCACCTTCGACGAGGACGAGATCCCCGGCAACGTGCCCATCGTCTACGTCGATCGCTTCCCCGAGCGCTCCCACGAGATCCCGCGCGTCATCTCCGAGGATCTGCGCGGCGGCTTCATCGCCACCGAGCACCTCATCGAGTGCGGCTGCAGGAGGATCGCCTTCATGACGGGTGCGCACAGCGCGATCTCCGTGCAGAACCGCGGGATCGGCTACCAGCGCGCACTCGAGAGCCACGGCCTCGCGCCGGACCCGGCGTTGCGCATCTCGCTCGAGGGCCGGGTGCGGCGCTTCCAGGAGGCGCGCGAGGCCCTCGCCGAGGTCATCGCGTCGGGGGTGGAGCTCGACGGCATCTTCGCCATGAACGACGTCATCGCCGTGGGCGCCCTGCTCGCGCTGCGCGACGCCGGCATCTCCGTGCCAAACGAGGTGAAGGTCGTCGGCTTCGATGACTCCATCTACGCGAGCATCGCCACGCCCGCGCTCACGAGCGTGCGGCGCTTCCCCGAGCAGATGGCCAGGCGGGGGTGCGACGTCCTGCTCGATCTCATCGCGGGTCGCGAGGTGGAGCTCGAGGAGCGGGTGCCGGTGGAGCTCGTTATCCGCGAGTCGACGGTCGGCTAGGGTTTCGCGCGCCACACGAGAGCGGCCAACCGAGCGTGGGCTCGATTGGCCGCCGGAGAGTGGGCTTTCGGAAAGCGGGATGCGCTCTGGTGCCCGCCTCACGCCTCGCCAAGCCAGAGCGTCGCGCCGGAGATGCCGGTGGGGTCGTTCGGCAGGTAGACGCCCATGAAGTCGTCGATGGCGCGGCCGAGGGAGTTGTCCGTCTCCACGACGATCTCGTTGGCGCCGGCCTTGAGCGCGCCCGTCGCGCGGAAGCGGTAGGGGGCGACGATGGCGGTGCCGCAGTCGACGCCGTTCACCGTGACCGTGGCGCCCTCGGAGACGCCCTCGAGCTCCACCTTCGCGGGAAGCGCCGCGTCGGCTTCGCCGAGCTCGAGCGTGAAGGCGTAGCGTGCCTTGCCGGAGAAGGACGCGAGGCCCTCGAGGCGGCTCACCCACTGCGGGCGTCCCTCGAGCTGCCGTGGAGCCGTCCAGGCCTCGCACTTCTCCTCCATGGGAGCGAGGGTGAGCGTGGCGCCCACGAGCTCGACGGGCCGCGTCCAGGCGACGTGCGCGGCCGGCGGCTCGGCCCCCTCGAGCGGCTGCTCGCTCACGAGCACGAGCTTGGAGGCGCAGGGCGCGAGGTCGAGCTCGAAGGCGTGCGGATCGGCCACGAGCGTGTTCGCGAAGGGATCGTAGACGTAGACGTGGCCGGCGGGCGCGCCCGAGAGCTCGCAGCGCACCGGCTCCTTGGAATGCTCGTTCACGAGGAAGAAGACGCGCGTCTCGCCCTGGCGATAGGAGTAGGTGCGAAGCCACGGCACCTCCACGTTCGGCGTGAGCTCGCGGAGCCCCGCGGCGCACACCGCCGAGGCGAGCTCGCCGAGCTCGACGGTGCGCACGGCCTCGAGGCCGCCGAGCCTCTCGAGGAGCGCCGTCGCGTCCTCGCCCTCGGAGACGCGCGCTGGAAGGCCGTCCACGAAGAAGACGGGGATCCTCGCCTCGGCGAGCTTCACCGCCGTCTCGAGGAGGCGCTTGGGCATGGCCTTCGCCCAGGGGAGCACGAGCGCACGGAAGGTCTCGTTTCCGCAGGTGAACGTGGCCGCGGCGGGGTCGATGGCGAGCGCGTCGAGGTAGTCGGTGGGCACGATGTCATACTCGATCGTCGAGCGGCCGAGCTCGCGGGCCGGCTCCTCCATGAGCTGCCACTCGCCGCTCCACTCGGCCTCGGCGTTGAACCAGAGCGCCACCGGCGCGTCGTAGGAGCCGCCCGTGAGCAGGGTCGCCACGCGCTGGCCGTAGGCCACGAGCCGGCCGAAGTTCTCGAAGAGCGGGTTATGGCCCCAGGCGTGGAACTGG
>CANQFP010000059.1 GCA_947599965.1 uncultured Atopobiaceae bacterium
CAGGTCATGGCCGAGAGCTGGCAGCCGGTGCCGGTGATCTTGCCCATCTCGGGGCGGCCGTTGCGGATGACGAAGCAGCGCTCGGGGTCGCAGACGAAGTCGATGGCGCCGGTGATGGCGATGATGGCGCCGGCCGTGGCGGAGAGCCGCTTCGCGAATGCGGCCGTGGCGGCCACGTCGCCCTCGCCCACGGCGTCCGCGGCGTCGGCGTCCACGCCCTGCGTGGTGCCGGAACCCGCGGCGAGGGTCTTCACCTCGGAGATGTTTCCGCGGATGACGTCCAGGTCGAGGTTTTCCATGAGGTCTGTGGCCGTGCGGGTGCGAAGCTTGGTGGCGCCGGCCCCCACGGGGTCGAGGAGCGTCACGTGGCCGAGCTCGGCGGAGGTGCGGCCGGCGATCTGCATGGATTCGATCGTGCGGCGATTGAGCGTGCCGATGTTGATGCAGAGGCCGCTCGCGAGCGAGGTGATCTCGGCCACCTCGAGGGCGTCGTCGGCCATGATCGGGCTGCCACCGCAGGCGAGCAGCACGTTGGCCACGTCGTTCACGGTCACGTAGTTGGTGATGCAGTGGATGAGCGGCACCCGCGCGCGCACGTTGTCGAGACATTCTCCAAGCATTTGAGCTCCTTTCGTCGGCCAAACCCCTCAAGCATAGTGCGCGCGGGACCCAGCCGCGCGCACCAATCGCGCAACGCGCGGATGAGTGCGGGCGAGTGCGTCCGCCGCCGCGGCGCGCCCCCCGCGCGAGGTTCTACAATGGATGCGTTTCGCGCAACGCATTGCGCTCTCTCAACTACCGGAAAGGGGCTTCTCCGTGCATCTGATTCGCCGTCTTGCCGCCTCGATCCGCGAGTACAAGGGCGCCACCATCGCCACGCCGCTCCTCGTGCTCGGCGAGGTGATCATCGAGGTGCTCATCCCGTTCTACACGGCCGACCTCGTGGACGTGATCTCGCGCGGAGCCGCCATCGACGAGATCCTCGCCTCGGGCGCCATGCTCCTGCTCCTCGCCGTCATCTCGCTCGGCTTCGGCACGGCGGCGGGCATCACCTGCTCGAAGGCCTCCGCGGGCTTCGCGAAGAACCTGCGCAAGGACATGTTCTACAACGTGCAGACCTTCTCCTTCGAGGTGATCGACAAGTTCTCGACCTCGAGCCTCGTCACCCGCATGACCACCGACGTCACGAACGTGCAGATGGCGTTCATGCAGATCATCCGCACCGCCATCCGCAGCCCGCTCATGTTCATCTTCTCGTTCATCATGAGCTTCTACATGGCGGGTGACATCGCGGTCGTCTTCGCGTTCGTTGTGCCGCCGCTCTTCGTCGGGCTCGTCGCGGTCATCCTCATCGTGCACCCGATCTTCCGGCGCGTCTTCCACAAGTACGACGCGCTGAACGAATCCATCCAGGAGAACATCAACGGCATCCGCGTGGTGAAGAGCTACGTGCGCGAGGACTACGAGATCAAGAAGTTCGAGCGCGCCGCCGCCGACGTGCAGAAGGACTTCACGAAGGCCGAGCGCATCCTCGCGCTCAACAACCCGCTCATGAACCTCTGCAGCTACACGGTCTTCGTCTGCGTGATCTACTTCGCCGGCCAAGCCATCATCCGCACGCAGGGCGTGCAGGTGAACATCGGCCAGTTCTCCGCGCTCTTCACCTACGGCTTCCAGATCCTCATGAGCCTCATGATGCTCTCGATGGTGTTCGCGATGATCACGATCGCCGCCGAGAGCGCCAACCGCATCTACGAGGTGCTCACGGCCGAGACCACGATCAAGGATCCGGCGAACCCCGTCACCGAGGTGAGGGACGGCTCGATCGACTTCGACGACGTGTCGTTCGCGTACTCGCGCGAGGCCGAGCGCTACGCCCTGAAGGACGTCGACCTCCACATCAAGAGCGGCGAGGTCATCGGCATCATCGGCGGCACCGGCTCGGCGAAGTCCACGCTCGTGCAACTCATCCCGCGGCTCTACGACGTCACGAAGGGCTCCGTGAAGGTGGGCGGCGTCGACGTGCGCGACTACGACGTCGAGACCCTGCGCGAGGCCGTGTCGATGGTGCTCCAGAAGAACGTGCTCTTCAGCGGCACCATCGCCGACAACCTGCGGTGGGGCGATCCGAACGCCACCGACGAGGAGGTCCGCGAGGCCGCGCGGCTCGCGCAGGCGGACGAGTTCGTCGAGCGCTTCCCCGACGGCTACGACACCTGGATCGAGCAGGGCGGCACGAACGTCTCCGGCGGCCAGAAGCAGCGCCTCTGCATCGCCCGCGCGCTCCTCAAACGCCCGAAGGTGCTCATCTTGGACGACTCGACGAGCGCCGTCGACACGAAGACCGACGCGCTCATCCAGCAGGGCTTCAAGGAGTTCATCCCCGAGACCACGAAGATCATCATCGCCCAGCGCACGGGCTCGGTGAAGGACGCCGATCGCATCATCGTGCTCGACAACGGCGAGATCTCCGCCATCGGCACGCACGACGAGCTCCTCCACACCTCGGAGATCTACCAGGAGGTCTTCCGCTCGCAGAACAAGTCCACGCACGACGAGCGTTGGGAGAGGCAGGAGCAGGAAGCCAAGGACTCGAAGGAGGTGGCGCTGAATGCCGAGTAACGAGCAGACGCAGGGCGCTCCCGCGCGCACCACCCCGAGCTTCAAGGTCCTCTGGCGCACGCTCAAGCAGGTGTTCAAGTTCTACCCGGTACTCCTGCCCATCGCCATCGTGTGCATCCTCATCAACTCGTTCGGCCAGAGCTCGAACTCGATCTTCATCCAGAACGCGCTCCAGATCGTGACGCGCTACTACGAGCAGGGCGACTGGGCCTCCGCGGCCGAGCCGCTCACGAACCTCACCCTCGCGCTCATCACCGTCTACGCGGTGACGCTCATCGCGAGCTTCACCTGGAACCAGCTCATGGCGATCATCACGCAGGGCACGCTCAAGAAGATGCGCGTCCTCATGTTCGATCACATGCAGACGCTGCCGATCCGCTACTTCGACACGCACTTCCACGGCGACGTGATGAGCTACTACACGAACGACATCGACGCGCTTCGCCAGCTCATCAGCCAGTCCATCCCGCACGTGCTCCTCTCCGGCGTGCTTCTCATCTCGGTCTTCTTCATCATGCTCTACTACAGCGTCTGGATGGCGCTCGTGGTGGTCGGCGGCGTGTGCGTGCTCGCCTCGGCGTCGCGCTTCCTCGGCGGCCGCAGCGCGAAGTACTTCCTCGCGCAGCAGAAGACGATCGGCATCGTCGAGGGCCATGTCGAGGAGGTCATGAACGGCGAGCGCGTGGTGCAGGTCTTCTGCCACGAGCGCCAGGCCGAGGCCGACTTCGACAAGGTGAACGAGGAGCTCTACCGCGCGAGCCGCAGGGCGAACACCTTCGCGAACATCCTCGGCCCCGTGCTCATGAACACCGGCAACGTGATCTACGTCATCGTCGCCGTGGTGGGCGGCGTGCTCCTCATGCTCGGCGTGCCCAACCTCTCCTTCTCCGGGCTTCCGCTCTCGATCGCGGTGGCGGTGCCGTTCCTCAACATGACGAAGCAGTTCGCGGGGCAGATCGGCCAGATCTCCCAGCAGATCAACGCCATCGTCATGGGCATGGCCGGCGCCGAGCGCATCTTCCAGCTCGTGGATGAGCCCTCCGAGACCGATGGCGGCTACGTGCGCCTCGTGAACGCCGGCGTGAAGGACGGCGCGCTCGCGGCGGTGCCCGAGCGCACCGGCATGTGGGCTTGGCAGCATCCGCACCAGGCCACGGGCGACGTCACCTATACGCTGCTCTCCGGCGACGTGCGACTCTACGACGTTGACTTCGGCTACGTGCCCGATCACATCGTGCTCCACAACGTGACGATCAACGCGCGGCCCGGCATGAAGGTGGCCTTCGTCGGCGCCACGGGCGCGGGCAAGACCACCATCACGAATCTCATCAACCGGTTCTACGACATCGCCGACGGCAAGATCCGCTACGACGGCATCAACATCAACAAGATCCGCAAGAGCGACCTGCGCCGCTCGCTCGGCATGGTGCTCCAGGACGTGAACCTCTTCACGGGCACCGTGATGGACAACATCCGCTACGGCCGCCTCGACGCCACCGACGAGGAGTGCCGAGACGCCGCGAAGCTCTCGGGTGCGCACGACTTCATCTCGCGTCTTCCGAACGGCTACGACACGATGCTCACCGACAACGGCGCCCAGCTCTCCCAGGGCCAGCGCCAGCTCCTCTCCATCGCCCGCGCGGCCGTGGCCGACCCGCCGGTGATGATCCTCGACGAGGCGACGAGCTCCATCGACACGCGCACCGAGGCCATCGTCCAGCGCGGCATGGACGCCCTCATGCAGGGCCGCACGACCTTCGTCATCGCCCACCGGCTCTCCACGGTGCGCAACTCCGACGACATCATCGTGCTCGACCACGGTCGCATCATCGAGGAGGGCACCCACGACGAGCTCATCGCGAAGAAGGGCACGTACTACCAGCTCTACACCGGCGCCTTTGAGCTTGAATGACGCTGCGGCACTCTGGTGCATCCCAGAGCGCCTCGGTGTCGTTTGGCTCGTTTCTGGCTATGTACGACAAATCTCTCGCAGTCGCTTAGCCAAAGCTTCGATTCATCAAAGGACCCCCGGCAGGGCCGAGGGTCCTTTTCTTCATAGTCTGCGCGTGCGCTACGCCAGACGGTGCTACAGCACTTCGCCGTTGCTCGCGATGACTTCCTTGTACCAGTTGAAGCTCTTCTTGCGGTAGCGCTCGCGGGTGCCGGTGCCGTCATCGTTGATGTCGACGTAGATGAAGCCGTAGCGCTTGGACATCTGGCCGGTGCTCGCGGCCACGAGGTCGATGCAGCCCCACGGGGTGTAGCCCATGAGGTCGACGCCGTCGATGTCCACGGCCTTCATCATCTCCTCGATGTGGGCCTTGAGGTAGGCGATGCGGGCATCGTCCTCGACGGTCTTCGTGCCGTCCGGAAGGGTGATGAGCTCGTCGATCGCGCCGAAGCCGTTCTCGACGATGAAGAGCGGAAGCTGGTAGCGGTCGTACATGTCGACGAGGCTCCAGCGCAGGCCCTGCGGATCGATCTGCCAGCCCCAATCGGAGGCCTGGACGTAGGGGTTGCGCACGGCGTGGGGGAAGGCGTTGATGCCGGGATCCTTCTCGACGCCCTCGTCCTTCTCCTTCACCACCTGGCTCATGTAGTAGGAGAAGCCGATGTAGTCCACGGTGCCCTCGCGCAGGATCTCCTCGTCGCCGGGCTCCATCTCGGGTGCGGAGTCGGTGAGCTCGAAGTTGCGGAGCGCGTAGCCGGGATAGTAGCCGCGGCAGTGGACGTCCAGGAAGTAGTACTTGTTGTGCATGGCCTCCTGGCAGCAGATGATGTCATCCGGATCGCAGCTGTAGGGGTAGACGGGCACGAAGCCGATCATGCAGCCGATCTTGAACTCGGGATTGATCTCATGGCCGCGCTTCACGACGAGCGCCGAGGCCACGAACTCGTTGTGGCAGGCCTGGTGGACGGCCTTGAGCGGGTTCTCCTCGCGGGATATGCGGATGCCGGAGTCCGTCCAGCCGAAGAGGTCGTTGCCCAAGTTCATCTGGTTGTTGATCTCGTTGAAGGTCATCCAGTAGGTGACCTTGTCCTTATAGCGCTCCATGACGACGCAGCTGTAGCGCACGAACATGTCGATGAGGGCGCGGTTCGTCCAGCCACCGTAGTGCTGGGCGAGGTAGAGCGGCATCTCGAAGTGCGAGAGCGTGATGACGGGCTCGATGTTGTACTGGAGGAGCGTGTCGAAGAGATCGTCGTAGAACCTCAGGCCCTCTTCATTGGGCTCGAGCTCGTCGCCCTTGGGGAAGATGCGGCTCCAGGAAATCGAGGTCCTGAAGCAGCGGAACCCCATCTCGGCGAAGAGTTTGATGTCGTCTTTGTAGGTGTGGTAGAAGTCGATGCCGAAGTGGTTCGGGTAGTTCGTGCCCTCCTCGATGGTCTCGGTGATGCGGCGATCCTTGCCGTGGGCACCGACCTCCATGACGTCGGCGATGCTGGGGCCTCGGCCACCCTCATCCCAACCGCCTTCGAACTGGTGCGCGGCCACCGCGCCGCCCCACAAGAAGTCATCTCGAAGTGCCATGCGAGCCTCCCTTGCTCGAGGAGTGGATTACGATTCCCACTGTAGCGCGGCGCTTCCTCCGGCCATTCGAAGCCGTGTGCGGTGTGCCCACGCCTTCGGCACGCGGTGTCGTGGTGTCGTGGTGCGTTTCGGGGCGGC
>CANQFP010000060.1 GCA_947599965.1 uncultured Atopobiaceae bacterium
GCCAAGCTCGCCCGCGACTTCGGCGCCACCGGCATCGGCCTCTGCCGCACCGAGCACATGTTCCTCGGCGATCGCAAGCAGATCATCCAGAACTTCATCCTCGCCGAGAGCGACGAGGTGAAGAAGGAGTCCCTCGACCAGCTGCTCGCCGCCCAGACCGGCGACTTCCTCGAGATCTTCCGCGCCATGGACGGCCTGCCCGTCATCGTGCGCCTGCTCGACCCGCCGCTGCACGAGTTCCTCGACAGCCCGCGCGAGCTCGCCGTCGAGATCGCCAAGGAGGAGGCGTCGGGCGCCGACGAGGCCACGCTCCTCAAGAAGAAGAACATGCTCGACCGCATCGACTCCATGACCGAGGCCAACCCGATGCTCGGCCTGCGAGGCTGCCGTCTCGGCATCATGTTCCCCGAGCTCACCGACATGCAGACCAAGGCCATCGCCACGGCCATGGCCGAGCTCAAGAAGGAGGGCTTGAAGCCCGAGCCCGAGATCATGATCCCGCTCGTCTCCCTCGAGACCGAGCTCGTGCTTCTGCGCGAGCAGGTGTCCAAGGTCATCGACGAGGTGGCCGCGGAGCAGGGCGTCGAGCTCGAGATCCCCATCGGCACCATGATCGAGCTGCCGCGCGCCGCCGTCATGGCCGACGAGATCGGCAAGCACGCCGATTTCTTCTCCTTCGGCACCAACGACCTCACCCAGACGACGTTCGGGTTCTCCCGCGACGACGTCGAGGCCTCCTTCGTGCCCGAGTACCTGCGCGAGAAGATCCTCGCGTCGAACCCGTTCGAGACGCTCGACAACGGCGTGGCGAAGCTCGTCGACATGGGCGCCAAGGGCGGCCGTTCGGCCAACCCCGACATCGTGATGGGCGTCTGCGGTGAGACCGGCGGCGATCCCACCTCGATCGGCATGTACTACGAGATCGGGCTCGACTACGTGTCCTGCTCGCCCTACCGCGTCCCGGTGGCTCGCCTCGCCGCCGCCCAGGCCAAGATCAAGGCCGCGGGCGCCATGGGCCACGTGGACAAGTAGTCCCCAAAGGCCATACGCCTGAGCTAGAGGAGGGGTCGCTTGCGCGGCCCCTCCTTTCCCGTGGAGGCATTCGGGCAATGGCCTTGCGCTCGGGCGCCTCGCGGGATGCCGCGCATGGGCGCCACGCCGAGCCCATGGAGGCGCGCTCCTTCGGCTAGACTGCTCTCGGCGCCTCTCGCGCACGCAAGCGGGGATCGATGGATCGAAAAGGCGGAGCGACTTCGGATGACACGGCGAACGGGCATCATGGGCTTCTTCCTCGCGCTTCTTATCGCGTGGGGATCTCTTGCGACGACGGCGTGGGCCGAGGGCGAGCGGCCGTGGCGTCCCCTCGACGAGGGCATCTACGCCATCGTGCCCGCCTCCGATCCCTCGCTCGCGCTCAGGTCCGACGGGACGAACGTCTCGATTGCGAGCGTGAGCGGCAAATCCGACCAAGCGTGGGAGCTTGCCTACGACGAGGATGGCCATGCCCAGCTCACGTCCCTCTCCTCGGGCAAGGCGCTGAGCGCCGAGGGTGGCCAAGTCCGCGTCTCGAATATTGGTGGGGGGGGGTTCACGTGCTGGGACCTCGACGTCCAAGACGATGGGACGTTTTGCCTCGTCTCGGCTGAGGGAGGCCGCTCGCTCGCAATGAGCGGCAGCGCGGTGTCCGGAGCGTCTTTGGGCATGGCCAGCGCCTCTGGGAGCGAAAGCCAGCGGTTCTCGTTCGAGAGGGCAGACCCCATCGCCGATGGCGTCTATCGGCTGGACCTTGGCACGAACACCGGGGTCGTCGTCGGCGTCCCCGGGGGCTCCGCCTCAGCGGGAACCTCGCTCACGGGCGTGCTCCCGGGAAGCGGCTTGGAGCAGCGTTGGCTGGCCGAGCGCCAAGGCACGGGCACCTATCGCTTCGAGAACCTGTCCTCGGGCCTCGTGCTCACGGCCGAGGAGGCCGCGCCGGACGCCGCCATCGTGCAACAGGGGCGAGGCAGCTCGTCTTCGCAGGACTTCCAGCTCGTGCCGGCAGGCGGGGGCCTCTTCTTTCTTCGCCTTTCGGGATCCGACCTCGCAATCGGGCTCGTGCAGGACGAAGGGAGTACCTCGCAGCTACGACTGTGCGAAGCCGATGACGATGAGGTGATGGGGATCCGCTTCACGACGGTGCCGCTCTTCGAATCCGGCTACTGGCGCATCGCGCCCTTGGCGGACACGTCGAAGTCCCTCGACGTGAACAAAGCCTCGGTGGCGGCGGGCGCGAACGTGCAGGTGTGGAGCGCCAACGACACCTTCGCCCAAACCTTCTACGTCACGATGTACGGTGACAACGAATGCGAGTTCGGGCTCTGCGACATCGGGCGCGTCGTCGCCCCGCGCGGAGGATCCGGCGGCCTCTTCGCGAACGTCGAGCAGTGCGATCGCACGGGCTCCCCCTCCCAGCGCTGGAAGATTGCCTACGAAGGCGGGCGGGGCTTCTCCTTCACGAACGTGGCGTCGGGACTGCGCTTGGGCGTGGCGGGAAGGGGCATCGCCGAGGGCGCGAACGTCGAGCTCCAGATGCCGATGAACGGCGACCAGCAGCGCTTCACGCTCGTGAGGAGCAGCTACAAGGAGCCGACTTCCTACTACGGCTTCCAGAATCCGTCCGGCTACTACCAAGTGTCGAGCGAATCCGTGTGGTTCCCGCATCTCGGCGAGGGCATCTTCGGCTATCGCACCGAGTCGCACATCGGCAAGGCGGCCACGAAGGAAGATTGCCTGAACGCCATGATCGGCCGTGCCTACGACTACCTCGGCACGCGCTACGTGTGGGATTACTCCTGCGCGCCGGGCGTGGGCGTGGATTGCGCGGGCCTCGTGCTCCAGTGCCTCTACGCCACGGGCATGGACATGAGCCCGATGAATCCGTGGGACCACTACTACACGCCCGGCCATGACCACTACGCGGTGTGGATGGCCGAGTCCGGCAAGTTCAAGCACGTGCCGTTCTCCGAGCGCCAGCGAGGCGATCTCATCTTCTACCGCGGGCACGTGGCCATCTACCTCGGAAACGACACGATCCTCGAGGCGAACGTTCCCTCCGTGCGCACGTCGAACGTCTACTCGCCCGGCACCGTCATCGGCGTCGCGCGGCCCTACGTCTAGGCGCGGGCATGCCACGTCCGAAGCACGTGCCTGAGAAGGCGGGGCGTCCGGCCCTCGTCGGCGTCGCGGTCGCGGCCGTGGCCGTCGTGGCGCTGCTTTGCGTCTGGGGGTTGGCGAGCGGCTTCGGCGGTGCCCCGGAGGCCGAGGACGCCTCGAGCGCCGCCTCCTCGAGCGGGCTCGTCGCGGCGGAGGTGGGCAAGGTCACCATACCCGAGGATGAGGTGACCGAGGAGATCATGGATCTTCGGGAGTCCATGGGGCTCGAGAGCGCGGACGCGTGGAACGAGTTTCTGGATTCGATGGGCTATGAGCCCGAGACACTGCGGGAGCAGGTGCTCACCCGTCGCGTGGACGAGGCCCTCATCGCCGAGGAATGCGAGGCGCGGGGCCTCGGCCTCTCCGACGCGGAGCTCGAAGCGGCCTTCGAGGAGCAGAAGGCCGGCTTCGTTTCGAGCGACGCGTGGAGCGCCTATCTCGAGAACTACGGCATGGACGAGGTCGCCTTCAAGGAGCAGCTGCGCGCGAACCTGCTCTCAGAGCGCCTACAGGGCGCCCTCGTGGCGCAGTCCACGGAGGGGTGGGACGAGCTCGACGAAGCGGAGCGGGAGCAGGCGGTGCTCGGGGGAGCGGAGGCGCTCAACGAGTGGCTTTCGCGAAGGTGGGACGCGGGCGACATCAGCGTCCAAGCGATGCCCGAGGACGTGCCCTATGGCAGGGATTCGTGAGCCGCTCGAAATCCGGAGCTTTGGGATCGTCCGCTATCGCCGCGTGAGGGAGACGGAGCCCACGCCGCGCATCGTGCGGGCGCCTTCGCCATCCGCAAGGTCGCTCACCGTACCCCCGAGCGAGACGGTAGTGGGGAACTGCGAGAGGTCGGCCGTAACGCCACACGCGTCATCGGCGATCCTCGTCCTCCAGCCGTACGCCTCATCGGCGCGATAGCGGCCCCGGTCTTTGAGCTTCACGTCGCTGAAGGTCGCCTGCACCTCATCGCCCACCGACGCGCCCGCTGCCTCGAGGCGGAGCTCCACCGCAGATCCGGCGAGGCCCGGGTTCTTCACGCTCTTCACGCGTACGCCGTTCACGTAGACGTCCACGACGCCCGTGGGCTGGATCTCCATGAGCAGCCGATACGTGGAACCGAGCTCGCCGAAGCCGCAGGAAACGAGCTTCACGGTCTGGGCATCGTCGCCGAGGGCGTTTTCGACGAGGAACTCGACGGGACTTTCCGCGGGATCTCCGCCCGCGCGCAGGCCGAAGCCCACGCTCGCGTCGCCCGCGAGGGCCACGAGCCTCGCGGCGGCACCCTCGCCCACGCCGGAGAGGGAGACGGAGGCTTCCAGAGCCCCTTCGGACTCTTCGGTGGCGATGGCGCACTCGCCCATAGGCCAAGAGGCGCTACCTCGCGAAACGCCTGATGCGTAGAGCCGGGTCCCCTCGGGAACCCATCCGCATTGCTCGAGGAAGCGATACTCGTCCGTGCTCTCCGTGAGGAGATGGAGGCCTGAATTCGGGTTGTAGAGCCGAAGCATCGGCTCCTCGCCGCCGGAGAGGAAGTACGCCTTGCCGTCGTTTTCCACCCGCCAGCCGAGCGAGGCGAGCGAACGCACCTCGTCGAGGTCGGAGCTGTAGAGATGGTAGCCGGCGTAGGGATTGTAGAGGCGATACACGGGCGTACCGGAGCTCCGCGGCGCGTACCAGCCGGTGCCCTCTTCCGCCCAGCCCTCATCCACGCAGGCGTCCCGCTCCGAGCTGCTCGGCGTGTAGAGGTGCTCTCCCGTCCAGCGGTTGTAGAGACGATAGATGGCCACGGTGGGGTAGGTGGCGTCCGTGGCGGCGACGGGAGCGGAGGCGCCTTCTTGCGGCTCAGCGTCCGCGTAGGCGGTGCCCAAGCCTAAGGCAAGCGCCGTGCCTACGCATGCGGCGCCGATGAGGGGAAGGGCCCTTCTCCAAGAAACCATGAATCCACCCTCCCGTGGATGGCTCGCCTTCGAGTCCGTTCAAGGCTAAACCCGAGTTAGGCTACCATAGTCGCGAGGGCGCACGGACAAGAGGGGGGCGCTCGGATCGTCGTTTCCCGTGGGGCTCTACGGTGCGAGCGGCCCTACGTCGCACGGACGCCGCGCTATATGCCCGTTCGGGCACTTTGGGCACTTCGTGCTAGGGCACGGGGAAGAGCTGGTTCACGATGCCGGTGGCGAAGAGGATGCCGAAGCAGATGGCCCAGAGGATGAGCACGCGCTTCACGCAGAGCTTCGCGGGGCGCTCGGCATCCTCGTAGACGCCGCGACCCAGGATGGCGTTCGCGATCTCCCAACCCGGGAGCAGATTGCCGAGGATGCCCATGGCGAGGCCGTAGACGATGTTCAGCCAGAGCGGGATGCTCTCCGCGGCGCCGCTGAAGCTGGTGATGAAGAACGCCAGGGCGAAGAGGCCGAAGAAGGCCGCGACGCAGACGACGGCGACCTTCCGGCCGGCACCCGCGGCACCTGACGGTGGAGCCGTGGTGGCGCTACGACCGTGGCTTGCGGTGGGCGGCAGGGAGACGGAACGAGGATCGGGTGGCCGTTGCACGGGAGGCGTGCCATGGGCGTTTCTCATGGCCTGGGGCGGCTGCTCGTCCGGTGGCCCGTCGAGCTCGGTGAGCATGCCCCCGATGCCCCTCTCATCCACGCTCATCACGTCGAACGTGTAGTAGCGATCCGGCGGTGCGTCGCCGGCACGCCCTGCGCTCGTGAGGGGCGCACGCGTCGTGTGCGATGCCCTCAGGATCTCCCGCTCCAGCTCATCGGCGCTTTGGGGACGCCGTGCCGGATCGAAGGCGCAGGCGTGCCTCCACACCTCGACCCAAGGCCGGAGGTTCGGCGAAGGCGCCTCGAGCTGATGTTGGAATTCCGGAGAGGTGGGGGAGAGCCCCGTGGCCATGAAGCCCAGCACGCGGCCGAGGCTGAAGATGTCGCTGCGGAGATCGGTCTCGGCGAACCCCAACTGCTCGGG
>CANQFP010000061.1 GCA_947599965.1 uncultured Atopobiaceae bacterium
CCGGTTCGGCGTTTCGGTCCCCTCAACGGCTCGCGTGACCGCCAGTCGCGTGCCGTGGCGATCGCGGGCATCGTCGAGTTGGCGCCGACGACCCTCAATCGCACAGACGATGTCGTCGAGGCCTCTCGATCGCCCTTCCTGCCGTGGAGGCCCCTCAATCGCCCGCGCGATCTCCGCCACGTTGGCGTGGAGGCCTTCCAATCGCGCACGTAGTAGCAGGTGGTGCCCTAAATCGCGCAAGGCGGGCGATTGAGCCGCCTCACCGCCAAGAAGCACGCGCGATTGAGGCACCTCCGCGGTCCAAAGGGCGATTTACACGCCTCGGCGACAGCCATAACGCGGACAAGCGCGTTCTGAATGAGCTCAACGTGCCGATGCGTACCGCGACGAGCGCGTCAGCCGATTATCTCGCAGCTCACCGTGGTCGTGCCGTGGCTCGAGCCGCCGGCAAGGAAGCACCCGCAGCCCTTGAGCATGCCGATGATTGCGCAGCCGCACTGGGTGCCACCGGCGACGGCCTTGAGCTCGTCTTCGGAGAGCTCGCCTTCGGCGAGGATATCGTCTTGGGCGTCGAGGATGTCGGCCGCGGCGAGATCGAGGTCGTGCGCGGCCGCGAAATCGGCGATGGCGTCGGCCGCGGCCACGCGTGCTTCCCGAAGCGGTATGTCCTCGACATCAACGCCCTCGATGGCTTCGACGAGCTCCGCATGGAGCGCATCGTCGGCGGAAACCGCCTCGCAGAACGCAGTGGCTCTCTCGTTCATTTCGCTTCTCCTTCACCGGTGGGTTCTGATCGCTCATGGCAGCATGATTATCGTCGGCGACACCCGGACATAAGCCAACTTCGAGCGATTGGTGCCGAGACGGACACACTCGAGTTCCCGGATGCCACGTTCATGTGCGCATCGTGCACGTACATCGCGTTCATAGCGCCTTTTCGCGCACTCGTGTCTATCCGAATCCCATCTTCGCGACGGCGAGCTCATCATCACGACCGAGGGGCTCCTCCCCCATTTCACCCAGACCGAGCTCGAACGGCGAAGTTTTGTCACAATCCTCACTCGGACGGACGCGCCGAAGCGTCATCACATCGCAACGGCGCGGCATCGAAACGGAGATGTTCTCGCATCATCGTCAGAGCATCCCGTGAGTCGAGCCGACGATCGGTCGGCCGAGGGGAGGAGCGCGGTTCATGGCCACCCTCATAGGATCCAAGCCCACGCCGAACGTCGAGCGGGCCATGGAGCGACAGCGGGGCTGCTTCCAGGAGACCGTCCAAGACGGGCTCATCGACCTCACGCGCGCCTTCACCTACTCGATGTTCGACGGCAACGGCAAGGCCAACTCCTCGCTCTTCGTCCACGAGGGCCTCTTCCTCGGGGGGATCTTCGACGACATCCGAGGAGGCGCCGAGGCCTACGAGCGGTTCTGCGACACGCTCGCCTCGCTCGATCTGCGCATCGTGTTCACGAACCAATCCTTCGCTGTCCACCCGTTCGGCCCGAACGAGTGCCTCGTTGTCTTCAGCTCCCATCTCATCATGAGCGAGCGAGGCGATCAGAGCTCCATGGTCTCCGAGCCGCTGCGGATCGTCTTCAACTGGCTCCTCGTCGGCGATCTGCCCCGCGTGCAATACCTCGAGCTCTCGTTTCCGCTCTCCCGGGGAAGCGCGACCGACCTCTCGAGCGGCAGGTCGGGCGTCGGCACCGATTTCGATCTGGTGGACAGCGAAAGCACGCTCGACGAGCGCCTGCTCGAAGTCCACGACATGAACCGCAAGCTGGTCTTCCTCGGCTTCGACGAGATCCTCTGCGTCGAGGCGAGGGGCAGGAAATCGCACCTCCTGCTCCGCGAGGGATCGATCGACGTGAGCGAGAGCATCGGGCAGATCGAGGAGCAGGTCTCCTCGGAGAACGCGGGCGCGCTCCCCTTCATCCGGATCCACCGCAGCTACCTCGTGAACGCCTGGCACCTGAGGTCCCTCACGGCGGAGAGCGCCGAGCTGGACGACGGCACGGTCGTGAGCGTCTCGGCCAGGCGCGTCCCGGAGGTTCGCGCACAGCTCAAGAACCTCCATCGGCCCCATTCGCTTCCCCTGAACGAGTTCGCGCAGATCGTCCGCTCCGCGCACTGAGCAATCGTCGCGAGATCGCTGCACCAATGCGACTCAATCATGCATGAACGTCGCTCGTGGGATCGCATGCGTGCTCACCGGCCACTTCCCGTGCACGAACGCCGATACTTGAGATGCAGGAACGCTCGACGGGAGGAACGCGGACGATGAGCGATACCAGACGACGTGGACGCACGAACATGGCCATCGGCAACGACGGTTTGCCGCAGCTCTCCCCCGGCTTTCTGGCCAAGGTGCGGGCGTGCGAGGATCTGGACGCCTTCCGGGATTTCCTGAACCGCAACGGCTGCTGGTTGAACAACCGGGCCGCGGCGGACGTCTTCAACTTCCTGAAGGCGCGCACCGAAGGCGAGCTCGTTTCCGACGAGCAGCTCGCAGAGGTCCGCGGCGGCACGACCAGCTCCTTCGACCTGCAGGTCATCGTCCCCATCCTCATGGAGATCAACGAGCGCTTCCAGACGATGGGCGAGTGATCCCTCCGAGTGTCGGAGGGATCGCAGGAACTCGAAACGCAAGCGAGGCTTTTCAGAGTGCCCGAGATGGGCCCGATCGTGGAGGCGTAGCGTACTTCGCCACTCGAGCCTCCGGGATCGGGCCTGGATTGGGTGCCATGGAAAGCCGCGGCGTCATTCCGGCAGCCAGCGGAACGCCAGCGCCGTGATGTCGTCCGACTGCGGGGCGCCGTTCACGAAGTGGTGGACGTCGGAGAGAACCGCCTGCACGAGCTCTCCCGAGGGGGCCTCGCCATCGGCGGACTCCTCGGTCTTGGCGAGCACCTCGTCGAGGCGCGGGTCGCTGTAGAGCTGGTCTTCGGGGTTCATGGCCTCCGTCACGCCATCGGTGTAGAGGAAGAGGCCGCCGCCGGGCGCAAGCTGGAGCGTCTCCGTCTTGTAGCTGACCATGTCCATCACCCCGAGCACGAGGCCCTTGCGCGCCTTCAGCCACGTGCCGTCCGGGCCGAGCTGCCAGGCGGGGTTGTGGCCGGCGTTGGCGAAGGAGAAGACGCCCGTCTCCACGTCGAGGATGCCGATGAAGGCCGTGACGAAGAGCATCTCGTCGTTGTTCACGCAGAGTGCCTGGTTGGCGAGGGTGAGCGCCTTGCCCACGTCGTCGGGATGCGAGTGCATCTGCTCGCGGAGATCGGCGAGCGCGCGCATCATGAAGAGCGCCGCCGGCATCCCCTTGCCCGAGACGTCGGCCATGATCACGCCGAGGTGCGTCGCATCGATCATGAACGCGTCGTAGAAGTCGCCGCCCACGTCGCGGGCGGGCGTCATCGAGGCCGCCACCTGCACGGAGAGGCGGCTGTCGATCTCCTTGAAGTCGTGGGGCACGGCGCCCTGCTGGATCCTCGACGCGATGTCGAGCTCGGCCTTCACGCGTTCGTTCTCCGAGGTGACGGTCTTGAGCTCGTCGAGGTAGTTGACGATCGAGGAGCGCATGGTGTCGGTGTCGGCGACGAGATCGGCCACCTCGCCGGAGGGCTCGAGCCCCTCGAGGGGCACCGGCGCCTCCGCAGTGTGCTTGGCCTCCTCGATGCGCGTGGGATCCTTGCCGTCCTCGGCGGCCTCCTGATAGTCGGAGAGCGCCTCGGGGAAGTTCCGCGTCACGCCGGCCAGGATCTCGAGCGGCCGCGTGATGCGACGCTCGAGATACCACAGCACCCCGCAGACGAAGATCCAGAGCAAACAGGCCGTCTCGCCCGCGAAGAGGAAGTTCGAGACGAGCATGACGACGACGTCGTAGTAGGTGAGGCTCGAGAAATCGGCGTCCGCGAGGTACGGCGGGAACGAGAAGATCACCATGAACGTCATGAAGAGCGTGCAGACGAGGATGAGGCGTTGCGTGAGGTTCGTGCGCGGGTGTTGCTCGTAGCTCGCGCGGACGAAGCGCGGCGCCCTCGGCACGATCGAGCTGCGATCGAGCCCGAGGAGCAGGAGCGCCCCGAGCAGGCTCGCGAGGTCGAAGGTGATGAAGAAGCAGAAGTTCCAGAGATCGATGAGATCCGAGCCCTGCGCCTGCTCGAAGAAGAAGATCACGACCACCGTGGACCAGATGAGCGAGGAGCAGGCCAGGAGGCAGAGCGTGACGACGAGCTCGATCGCCCGCTCGAGACGCGGGAAGGGATGCTCGCCCCGGCCGAAGATCGCATACCAGCCCACGTAGGGAAGCGCGTTGAACACGAGCTCCGCGCCCATCGCGATCCAGAAGAGCAGCGGCGTCACCGGTTGCAGGAAGAGCATGAGCAGCGCTTCCGCTCCCAAGCATCCCGCGATCGCCGGCCACCCGAGGTAGAGGCAGATGACGGGCGAGACGTACTGGGCGAGCGAGCGGGGGAAGCCCTCCTGGTGCTCGGGGAAGAGGTAGAAGAGCCAGCTGATCACCAGATAGAGGAGAAACGTCACGATGACGGTGAGGATCACCCTCCCCACGTCGGATGAACCCCCGCCCCGTTCCTCGAGCGTCTCGTCTGCCTCGGCCATGGTATCGACCTCCTCGCTCACCACTCCCCCCACCCTAGCCCATTGGCGATCACACCGTGTTACCACGCCGCGAAAACGGCTGCATGCGGGCGAGGCACGGTCACGAAATCGAGGTGGCACGACGTGGATGCGAAGCGCGATCCTCGCCGAACGGAATCGGTTCCCGCGCGCGGAGGCGGGCGGGTCTGCTACGTTTGAGGGCGTACGCTCACACGCAATCCAACGGATGGGGAACCATGGCCACTTTGAATCTGAATGCAGAGAAGTCCGGCGGCACGACCATCGTGAAGGTCGAGGGGCGCATCGATACGAACACGGCCCCCGAGTTCAGCGCCTTCACCGACAAACTCGTCGACCACGGCATCGACGACATCCTCGTCGATCTCTCGGGCTGCGACTTCGTCTCCTCCGCCGGCCTGCGCGCGATCGTCGCGCTCCAGAAGCGCCTCTTCGACGGCACGCTCGTCTTCACGGGCGTCTCCGACGGGATCATGGAGGTCTTCACCATGACCGGCTTCGACAAGATCCTCACCTTCGCGTAGCCGAAACCGCAGGCGGGAACATGCACGACCCCCGGCGGGCTGGTGGCCTGCCGGGGGTCTTCGTCTCAAAGGCGATGCGCGATGCCTACTGCGCCGCGGCTCCCATGGCCTCGAGCTGCGCGTTCATGGCGTCGATGGAGCTCTGGATCTGCTCGACCTGCGTCTGGAGCCCATCCATGCCGGCACCCGTCGAGGCGTTGATCTCACCCTCGACCCCGTCGAGCGAGAGCTGCAGGAAGTCGAGCGACGTGTCGATGTCTTGGATCTGCTGCTCGGCCGCGGGCAGCGTCTCCTCCGGGATGTACTCGATCGCCTCGGGCGGATCGAAGAGGTAGAGCGACCAGAGGATGCCGCCGAAGGCCGCGATCACCACGAAGGCGATGTTCATGATCGCGTCGGGCACGCGCGAGACCCAGAGCTGGATCAGCGGGTAGACCCACCAGGCGATGATCGACGACGCGGCTCCGAAGGCGAGCGCGTTCTGGAGGCAGACCTGGCCCATGATGTTGCCGAAGTTGTTCGTGTAGTCCCAGAGCTGCAGGTCGGCGTTCACGATGAGGCCCATCGAGAACTCGATGGCCGTGCAGATGAGGGCGTTGGCGAGGAAGCTGATCACGTAGGGCAGCACGGGCACCTGGATCTTCTTCTTGAGCCACTGGAGCAGCGGGTAGAGGAAGAGCGCGATGAGCACCACCGCGGCGCCCTCCATCGGGAAGGGATAGAGCCAGTCGCGCCAGAGCATCGTGTTCGTGGGGTCGTACTCGCCCTCCACGAGCCCGAGGCGGATGAACTGGCACATGCCGGCCTCCATCCAGTGGCCGGCGATGGAGAAGACGATGAAGTAGATGATGAGGTTGCGGACGAGGGGCCAGCCGTGCTCGAGATAGGCCGTGCCCTCCTTGTCGTAGATGCCGGTGCGCTTGGCGAGGTCGTTCACCATCGTCGCCTTCACGCGCTTCGAGAAGATGAAGTAGAAGAGCAGGAAGACGTA
>CANQFP010000062.1 GCA_947599965.1 uncultured Atopobiaceae bacterium
AGGCAGCCGAGGATGAGGACGATGAGGATGATCGCCTTCGAGACGCCGCGCGGGCCGTCCTTGGCCTCCTCGGTGAGCGTGGCGACGCTGCCGAAGCCCACGTAGGAGAGCGCGGAGAGCGCGACGGCGCCCATCATCGCGCTGAAGGAGAACTTCGGCGGGTCCACGATGGCCGTGGCCGTGAAGTGGCTGGTCGCGGGGTGGCCGACGATGTAGGCGAGGCCGAAGCCGATGAAGAGGAAGAGCACGATGAGCTCGGCCACGAGGGCGAAGCGGTCGATGATGATGGTCGTCTCGACGCCGCGGAGCGTGACGAAGGTCACGAACGCCATGAAGACGAGGCACCACACCCAGACCGGGATCTCGGGGAAGTACTCCTGGAGCGCGACGCCGGCGAGGATGTACATGAGGTTCGGGCAGATGAGGTACTGCAGCAGCATGAGCCAGCCGGTGACGAAGCCGATGCCGCGGCCTGCGCCCTTGGAGGCGTAGGTGAAGATCGAGCCCGAGGAGGGGTAGAGCCGAACCATCACGCCGAAGGAGAGCGCCGTGAAGAGCATGGCCACCATGCCGATGAGGTAGGCGAGCGCGGGCATGCCGTTCGACGTTTGGAAGACGTTGCCGTAGATGGAGAACGGCGCGATCGGCACCATGAAGATGAGGCCGTAGACGACCATGTCGAAGATCGAGAGGGTCTTCGCGAAGCCCGTGTTTTGCGTGGAGGGATCCTTCATGGCCGTGGGATCGGCCTCGCGGAGCTCCATCGATTCGGCGTCGGGATGGGCGAGGTGGTCGTAGGTGGGGGCCGCCTGGTTCGCTGGGGTCTTGCTGGCAGCGCTCGGGTTCGGGGCGGCTTCCGACATCGAGGATCATCTCCCACGTGCTTTGACGTTCACACCTCGTGATTCATGCGCAAGGAACTCTGTGAACGCTCATACCCCGCGCGGTGCGAAGGCGCCGGGAGTATTCCGCGAGCGCGGGAGATGGACGGGGCCCGGCCGCGCTCGGCCGCGCTAGTCGGCAAGCCTGCGGCGCGCCTGGGCGATCTGCGCCTCCACGGCGGAGGGGGCCGTGCCGCCCGAGCTCGTGCGACGCGCCACGACGTTCTCGATCTTCACCCATTCGAGCGCGTCGGCGTCGAAGAGCGGCGAGGCCTCGCGGAGCTCGGCGAGCGTGAGCTCCTGGAGCGTCTTTCCCGCTCCCACGCACGCGGCCACGAGGCCGCCGACCACGCGGTGCGCGTCTCGGAAGGGCAGGCCCTTTCCCACGAGGTAGTCGGCCAGATCGGTCGCGGCCATGAGGCCCTCGCCCGCCGCCTCGGCCATGCGCGAGGTGCGGATCTCCATGGTGGCCACCATGCCGCGGACGGCCGAGAGCGCGTTCGCCGCCGTGTCCACGGCGTCGAAGAGCGGCTCCTTATCCTCCTGCAGATCCTTGTCGTAGGCGAGTGGGATGCCCTTGAGCGTGGTGAGGAGGCCCACGAGATCGCCCACGGCGCGCCCCGTCTTGCCGCGCACGAGCTCGGCGAAATCGGGGTTCTTCTTCTGGGGCATGATCGAGGAGCCCGTGGAGTGCGCGTCGTCCATGAGCACGAAGCCGAACTCGGCCGAGCTCCAGAGCACGAGCTCCTCGCAGAGCCGCGAGAGGTGGACCATGCAGACGGTGGCGGCGTAGATGAGGTCGAGGGCGAAATCGCGGTCGGAGACGGCGTCGAGCGAGTTCTCGATGACGCGCGAGAGCCCGAGGATCGAGGCCGTCATCTCGCGATCGATGGGGTAGGTGGTGCCGGCGAGGGCCGCGGCTCCGAGCGGGCTCGCGTCCGCCGCGGCGGCCGCCGCCTCGAGGCGCGTGAGGTCGCGCGAGAACATCCAGAAGTAGGCCAGCAGGTGGTGCGCGAGGAGCACGGGCTGGGCGGGCTGGAGGTGCGTGTAGCCGGGAAGCACCGTCTCGCGCTCGGCCTCGGCGCGCGAGAGGAGCGTCTCCATGAGGGCGCGCACCTCGCCCGCGAGCTCACCCGCGGCGTGCTTGGCGAAGAGCCTGGCGTCGAGGGCCACCTGGTCGTTTCTCGAGCGGGCCGTGTGGAGGCGCCCGCCCGCTGGGCCGATGAGCTCGGTCAGGCGCCGCTCGATCGCCATGTGGATGTCCTCGTCCACCGTGGGATCGAACGTGAACGCGCCCGAGGCGATCTCCTCCCCCACCGCGTCGAGCCCGGAGACGATGGCCTCGGCGTCGGCGTCGGAGATGATGCCCTTGGCGGCGAGCATCTGCGCGTGGGCCTTGGAGCCCGCGATGTCGAAGGGCCAGAGGCGCTTATCCACCTCGAGCGACGCTCCGAAGCGCGCGAGATCGCCCGAGGGGGCCGCGGAGAAGCGGCCGCCCCAGAGGGGCGTCGCGCCGCCGGAAGCCGCGCCGTTGGCGTGCGTGCCGCCGGAAGCCGCGCCGCGTGCCGGGGCGTCAGTCACGGAACACCTGCACGCTCACCTCGGCGCCGCTCGGCTCCGCGCCCGCCACGAGCGGCACGGCGACCTCGTAGGCGCCCTCGGAAACGGCCTCCTTCGAGCTCACGTGCTCCGCCCAGACGGTGTTCGGCAGGCCGTAGAGATCCATGAAGCCCTTGGCCGCGCCGCGGTCGTACGTATCGCCCTCGTCGTAGGTGGCGAGGCCGAAGTCGTAGATGGAGTTCGGGCTCTTGAGGCCGAGCACGGTGCAGGTGCCCTTGAAGAAGCGCAGGCGCACGTCGCCCGAGACCGTCTTCTGCGTGTTCGCCATGAAGGCGTCGAGGGCGTTTTTGAGCGGGGTGTACCAGAGGCCGCCGTAGACCGCCTTCGCCCATTGGTGCTCGAGGTCGAGTTTGACGGCGAGGAGGTCGCCCGGCAGGCAGAGGGATTCGAGCGCCTTGTGCGCCTTGATGAGGGCGAGCGCCGCGGGCTGCTCGTAGCACTCGCGCGACTTCAGGCCCACGACGCGATCCTCGATCATGTCGATGCGGCCGAAGGCGTGCTCGCCGGCGAGCGCGTTCAGCGTCCGGATGAGCTCGAGCATGCCCACGGGCTCGCCGTCGAGGGCGACGGGCTTGCCGGCCTCGAAGGAGACGATGACCTCGGCCGGCTCATCGGGCGCGTCGGCGATCTCGCGCGTCATCACCCAGCAGCCCGCGGGCGGCTCGTTCCAGGGATCCTCGAGCTCGCCGCACTCGATGGCGCGACCCCAGACGTTCTCGTCCACGGAGTAGGGCGATTCCCTCGTGACCTCGATCTTCATGCCGAGGGCGTCGAGGAACTCGATCTCGGAGGTGCGGGTCGTGAGGTTCCACTCGCGCACGGGCCCGAGGACGTCGAGGGCGGGGTCGAGCGCCTTGCACTCCAGCTCGAAGCGCACCTGGTCGTTGCCCTTGCCGGTGCAGCCGTGCGCGATGGCCACGGCGCCCTCGGCGTGGGCGACCGCCACGAGATGGCGGCAGATGATGGGGCGCGAGAGGGCGGAGAGCAGCGGATAGCGGTTCTCGTACATGCCGTTCGCCTTGATGGCGCAGGTGCAGACCTCCTCGGCGTACTCCTCCTTCATGTCGATCGCGTAGGCGCTCGACGCGCCGAGGGAGAGCGCGCGGCGGCAGAGCCGGGCGAAGTCCTTGTCCTCGGGCTGGCCCACGTCGGCGATGGCGGCGACCACCTCATAGCCCTGCTCGACGAGCCAGCAGATGAGGCAGGAGGTGTCGAGGCCGCCGCTGTAGGCGAGCACGACCTTGCCCTTGGAGCCCTTCGCCCAGGGGGCGGGGGCGGCGGCCTTCGCACTCGGGGTTTCGGCGCCGATGCCGTCGGAGGCGGCGAGGGCGCTTCCGAGGCCGTTCAGGGATTCAACCATGGCGTGATCCTTCGTTCTAGGAGGTATGGGACGAGAAGACGGGGTGTTCGGGGCGCTCGGGCGCGCGTCGTCGGACGCGCGGGGGGCGCGGGGGCGCTAGCTCACGCATCGGAGCTTCTCCAAGCGGCTGACGAGGCTCTCCCCCGCTTCGTCTGAGACGGTGACCACGAGGATCGTGTCGTCGCCCGCGATGGTGCCCGCCACCTCGGGCAGCTCCGCCTCGTCGATGGCGGCCGTGATGGCCTGGGCGGAGCCGAGCGAGCCCTTCACGAGCACGAGGTTGTTCACGCGGGTGATGGCGAGCGCCATGCTCGAGAGCATGCGCCGGAGATGGAGATCGCCGGCGAGCATGTAGTTGCCGTCGGAGAGCTTCGAGAGCCCCATCTCGGCGATGTCGCGCGAGACGGTGGCCTGGGTGCAGGGGAAGCCGTCGTTCTTGAGCTCGGCCACGAGCGCCTGCTGGGTGCGGATCGGCTTGGCGCGCACGATCTCGCGTATCATGGCCTGCCGGGCGTCGCGGCTGCGGTTCACGAACGTCTCCCTAACGTATAAGACATGCTTATTCCGCTCATCAATTCGCATGAATACGGCGGTCTTTGCATGTTTTCTGCATGAGCAGAGCAACCTTACTCGCAGAAGGGCGCGCTGTCAAAGCGCCGCGCGAGGCGGCGCGGACACGCCCGCCTCTCCACCTCGGCCCCCGAAATCGGCAGCTCAGGCGCGGCGTTTCCCCACGCGCGGCGGGGGTTGGCTATCATGCAGGCAACCGACGCGGAAACGCACCTCGAGCTCCGGGAGGCATCATGCAGGAGAGGCCCTATCGCCCAAGCGACCGCGAGCGCCGAGCGAGGCAGACGACGAGCCGTGAGCGCTCGCGCTCGGAGGAGCGCTACGACGGCTCCCGCTCGCAGCGCAGCCGCCGCGACATGGGCGCCCTCGGGAGCTCCGAGCGCAACCGCCGCAACCGCGGCCAGAGCTCGCTCGAAGGCGGGCGCCTGCGCGGGCCCGATTCCATGAACCGCTCCGGCAGCCGCAACGGCTCGCGCGGCTCACGCGGCAAGCGCCTCGACGTGCCCCAGGGCGGCTACCCCCTGCGCAACCGCAACATCAACTTCGCCAAGCAACGCCAGAACCGCGACACCACGTTCATGGTGGTCGTGGGCGTGATCATCGCGCTCCTCGTGATCCTCGTCATCACGCTCATCAGCTGCGCCGCGAGCTGCGGCCAGGGCGGCTTCGACCCGGCGGAGAACGTCTCCGAGAGCCTCGAGGGCGATCTCCGCACGCAGGTGGAGGCCATGGTCACGAGCGACTACCAGAGCACCTACGTGGCCGAGCACGCCGACCAATACCCCACCGAGCTCATCCAGCTCATGGTGAACGAGCCCGCGTCCACCTCCTTCGTCTACAACTATCCCTCCGCCGCCCACGGCGCCTCGGCCTACGATGAATCCGTCTCGCGCGGCACGGCGCCCCTCCTCTACACGTGGGATCCGCGCTGGGGCTACGTCGACTACGCCGGCTCGCTCCTCGCGGTGACGGGCTCCGGCCCCACGGCGCTCGCCATGGCGCGCATGGGCCTCCTCGGCGCCACCGACCAGACCCCGGCCACCCTCGCGAGCGCCATCACGCAGATGGGCGGCGCGACGGGCGACGCCTTCATGGACGCGAGCATCCTCACCGGCGGCGCCACCACGACCCCGCCCACCTCGCACGTCGACGAGGACGGCGACGGCTACGACGACGAGACCGGCGACTACATCGAGGAAAGCGACCGGAGCCAGACCGGCGACGAGAGCCAGACGCAGGGCCAGAGCGGCTCCTTCGCCTCCACCATCGGCCTCAACGCCACCGCCATCACCGTCGAGCCCGGCTACTCCGTGACCGATACGATGATGGGCGCGCTCGACGGCGGCGCGAACATCCTCATCCAGACCTCCGGCGGCGCCTTCGGCACCACGCCGCACTGGGTGGTCCTCGTGGCGAAGAACTCCGACGGCTCCGTGGCCGTCTACGACCCCACCTCGACGGCCAACAGCCTCCACGCCTGGGATCCCTCCACGGTCGTGAACGACGCGGCCGCCCTCGTCTCGCTCACCGCGCCCGACGGCACGGGCGGCGAGTCCACCCACGTGGACGAGGACGGCGACGGCTACGACGACGAGACCGGCGAGTACATCGAGACACCCGACACCGGGCAGGAATAGAGATCGCACCTCCCTGCCACCTAACCCCTTCCGCCGCCCGCGAGTGCGCCTCGGCCG
>CANQFP010000063.1 GCA_947599965.1 uncultured Atopobiaceae bacterium
GTTCGAGGACATGGCCATGGACTTCATGGACATCCGCAAGCGCATCTACACCTACCCCGACATGGGCAAGAAGGCCTACTTCGTCTGCATCCCCACGAGCTCCGGCACGGGAAGCGAGGTGACGCCCTTCGCCATCATCACCGACGCCGAGACCGGCGTGAAGTGGCCGCTCGCCGACTACGAGCTCATGCCCAACATGGCGATCGTCGACGTGGACAACATGATGACCCAGCCCAAGGGCCTCACGGCCGCCTCCGGGCTCGACGTCCTCACGCACGCGCTCGAGGCCTACGTCTCGATCATGGCCACGGACTTCTCCGATCCCTCGGCGCTCCAGGCCATGAAGCTCGTCTTCGACTACCTGCCAAACGCCTACGACAAGGGCGCGGCGGACCCCGAGGCCCGCGAGCGCATGGCCAACGCGAGCTGCCTCGCCGGCATCGCGTTCTCGAACGCGTTCCTCGGCCTCAACCACTCCATGGCCCACAAGCTGGGCGCCTTCCACCACATCCCGCACGGCGTGGCCAACGCCGTCATCCTCACCCGCGTCATGCGCTACAACGCGGCCGAGGTGCCGACGAAGATGGGGACGTTCTCCCAGTACGCCTACCCGCACGCCAAGCAGCGCTACGTGGAGGCCGCGCGCTACTGTGGCATCGGCGGCGCCGATGACGACGAGATCTTCGAGAACTTCCTCGCCGCCATCGACGAGCTCGTAAGGCACTGCGGCGTGCCCCTCACCATCGCCGAGCTCGGCGTTGAGGAAGAGGACTTCCTCGCCACCCTCGACGAGATGGTGGAGCAGGCCTTCAACGACCAGTGCACCGTCTCCAACCCGCGCTATCCGCTCATGAGCGAGATGAGGGAGCTCTACCTCGACGCCTTCTACGGGCGCCCCGCTCAGAGCTACGAGGCCTAACCACGCCCATTCGCCGGCCATCGTCCAAGGAGAGAAGCCATGGCTGCCAAGCAGGAGATCGTCAAGCGCCAGAACAAGGTCGTCTATCGCGAAGGCGACTGCATGATCAAGGTCTTCAACGAGAACAAGCCCGTCTCCGACATCTTCAACGAGGCCCTGAACCTCGCCCGCGTCACGGAAGCCGGCATCAACTCCCCGAAGCCGGTGTGGGTGAAGCGCGTGGACGGCGACTGGGCCTTCGCCACGACCCGCATCGCCGGCAAGGCCCTGGACGACCTCATGGCCGAGCACCCCGAGAAGCTCGACAAGTACCTCAAGCTCTTCGTGGACTTCCAGGTGCGCATCCACTCCTTCCGCGCGCCTTTGCTCCAGCGCCAGAAGGACAAGTACACCCGCATGATCAAGAGCCTGACGGACATCCTGGACGCCACCACCCGCTACGAGCTGGAGATGCGCCTCGACGGCATGCCGAACGAGGTGGAGGTCTGCCACGGCGACTTCAACCCCTCGAACGTGATCGTGGGCGACGACGGCGAGCTCTACGCCTGCGACTGGGCCCACGCCACCCAGGGCTCCGGGGCCGCCGACGCGGCGATGAGCTACCTGCTCTTCGAGCTCGAGGATCACACGACGGCCGAGAAGTACCTCGACCTCTACTGCAAGAAGAGCGACACGCCGAAGCAGATCGTGCGCAACTGGCTCTCCATCGTGGCCGCGAGCGAGCTATCGCGTCATCGCGAGGACAATCGCGAGTTCCTGCTCAGCTGGATCGACATCGCCGACTACCAGTAGAAAGCTCGGGTTCATTCCCGCACGTAGGTGAGATAGTCGAACTTGACGCCGTCGGGGGTCACTCCGCCGGCGTCTTTTCGTGCGATCGTCCAGCCCTCGATGGCGTCGAGATCGGGAAACCACGTGTCGGCGTCGGGCCTCCTCACGTGGTGCATCGTCACGAGGCATTCGTCCACGCAGGGAAGAAGCGAGCGGTAGACCGCTTCGCCGCCGATGACGTAGGCCACGTCCTCGGATGCGGAGACGAGCGCCTTCGCCTCCTTCAGGCCGCGGGCGACGGCGTAGCCATCGACATCCGCCTCGCCGGTGCGCGTGAGCACGATGTTCGCCCTGTTCGGGAGGGCGCGGCCCCCGGGAAGGCTCTCGAGCGTGCGCCGCCCCATGATCACCGTATGGCCGGTGGTGAGCTCCTTGAAGCGTTTGAGGTCGGCGGGGTTTCGAATGAGCATGCCGCCGTCCTTGCCGATGGCCCAATCCTCGGTCACGGCGACGATGAGCTTGTAGGTGGGGTGGCCGTCCATGCGCGCCTTCCGTGCGGTCTCGATGGGGGAGGTTCGGCGTCTTCGCCGCTAGATGGCCACGGGGATGTTTCGCACCTGCGGGCCGCACTCGTAGTCTTCGACGACGAGGTCGTCGACGGTGAAGTCGTAGAAGTTCGAGACCTCGGGATTCAGGTGCACCTTGGGCGCGGGATGGCGCGGGCGCGAGATGAGCTCGCGGACGATCTCGACGTGGCGGTCGTAGATGTGCGCGTCGGCGATCACGTGCAGGAGCTCGCCGGGCACCATGCCGCTCGCCTGCGCGACCATCATGAGGAGGATCGCGTACTGGGCGACGTTCCAGTTGTTCGCCGTGAGGACGTCGTTCGAGCGCTGGTTGAGCACCATGTTCAAGACGAGCGGCCCGGGCTCGTCGTCTTCCGTGCGCGGCTGGGTGACGTTGTAGGTGACGCCATAGGCGCAGGGGTAGAGCCCCATCTCCGAGAGGTCGGCGAAGGTGTAGGTGCTCGTCATGATGCGACGCGAGAAGGGCGTGTGGGCGAGGTCGTAGAGGACCTTGTCCATCTGGTCGAAATCGCCCTCGGGGTAGTGGGACACCCGGCCGATCTGGTAGCCGTAGGCCTTGCCGATGGTGCCCTCCTCGTCGGTCCACTCGTCCCAGATGTGGCTCTTGAGATCGGCCACGCGATTGGACTTCTTCTGGTAGATCCAGAGGATCTCGTCCATGGCGCTCTTGAGGGCCGTACGGCGCAGCGTGATCGCGGGGAACTCCTCGCGAAGGTCGTAGCGCGCCACGGCGCCGAAGATCTTGATGGTGTAGGCGGGCGTGCCGTCGGCCCAGTGGGGGCGCACGAGCTCGCCCTCGGTGGTGGTGCCGTTCTCGAGGATGTTTTCGCAGAGTGCGACGAACGCGTCGTCGGCCTTGGACACGAGCCCTCCTTCGCGCCGGCTGGGAATTGAGGCCCGCCTCGCCTAGATCCAGGGATAGAAGCTGTCGCCGTAGGGGTCGACCTCGAAATCGTAGCCGTTTCCGTAGAGCTGCTCGAGGAGATCGTAGGTGTCGAGGTCGTCGTAGCTCACGCCGCCGGAATAGCTCCGGGTGAGCTCGTTGTAGAGCGGTACCTCGATGACGGAGGCCACGCAGCTCGTCGTGGCGAACGTGAGGAGGGCGAGGATGGCGAGGATGGCGAGGGAGAGCACGACGGGAAGCGCGCCCGCGTGGTTCGCCGCGTGGTCGGTGGTCGCCGATTCGCTTTCCACCGTGCGCCCTTCCGGCTGGATGGAGGTGTCTTGCGCCATGGTCCCTCGCTCTCCGCATGCCCCGCGCGAGCTCGCCTTCGGCCGCGCATGAAGCTCTGCGCATTCTACCCGCTCGGGCGTTGGGGGAGAATCCGATACGGGCAAAAGGCGGCTCGCGTGAGCGCCGCGGACCCTCGCATGGCTCGTCGAAAGGACGCCGACCATGAGCCTCTTCATCGCGGTTCCCATTCCCGCGGGCATCGCCGATCACCTCGACGCCTACGCCGCCGAGATCGCGCGCCTGGCGCCCTCCGCCTCCATCACGCGCACGGAGAACCGCCACCTCACCCTCGCCTTCCTCGGCAAGGAAGCGAGCGAGGAGGCCATCGCGCGGGCCACGGCGGCCCTGGATTCGCTTGCGGCCGACGACTTCTCCTTCGATGTGCGCGGTCTCGGCTACTTTCCCACGCGCGAGCCGAACAACTGCATCGTCTGGGCCCACGTGGAGGAGGTCCACGAGCTGAGGAAGCTTCACCAGGCGCTCGTCGATCTCCTGCGCGAGCAGGGCTTCGCGCTCGGGCACACGGAGTTCCGCCCGCACGTGACGCTTGCGCGCAAGGTGGAGCGCATCGCGGCCGCCCAGCTCACGGCCCTCGAGTTCGAGAAACCCTCCTTCTTCGCCTCGGCGGGGGAGGTGCGGCTCTATGGGAGCGTCCCTTCGCCGGAGGGCGGCGTTTCCTACGAGACCCTCGCCACGCGGGCCCTCGTCTCGTGAGCCTTCCGGCGCCGTCCCCGCGAAACGGGGGCGCCGATAGGCGAGGAAAGGCCGGCCGAGCGCGACGACGTGCCTCGGTTTCTGCCATCCTGTGGGGTCGGACTGGGGCAGGAGGGGTCGTGGCCACCTATCTCTTGAGCGATGTGCATGGACATCGGGCGGCGCTTGAAGCGGTGCTCGAACAGGTGCGGCCGTCGGCAGACGACACCTTCTACATGCTCGGCGACATGACCGATCGCGGCCCCGATCCCATCGGCTCCATTCGCGTCTGCGCGAGCCTGCCCAACGTGACGATCCTCCTCGGCAACCACGAGGACATGCTGCTCACCTGCATGGCCGAGAAGGGCATGAACCTCGAGGACGAGTTCCTCTGGATGCTGAACGGCGGCCACACCACGATGAAGGGCCTGCACAAGCTCTCGAAGAGCCAGCGCACGGAGCTCATCGAGTGGATCCGCCAGCTGCCTCGCTACGCCATCGTGCCCATGCCCGATCGCATCTACGTGCTCGTGCACGCGGGCATCCGCCCCGGGGTGGGACCCGTGCCCGAGGACGGCGTCTGGGACGAGGAGGCGCTTCGCGCCATGCTCGACGCCCAGTCCGACGAGGATCTCACGTGGATCCGCGACGAGTTCTGGGGCCAGCCGACGGGGCTCGTGAACGAGAAGGGCGAGGGTCCGGTGGTCATCGCCGGCCACACCCCGAGCATCTACTGCATCACCATGGCAAACGGCGCGAGCGGAGGCGCCCTCGACGAGGACGGCCACGGCCAGATGCTCTTCATCGGCGCCTCGGAGGCCACGGGCGGCGTGGCCGACAAGATCTGCATCGACGCCTGCGCCGCCGCCGGCCACGGCCAGGGCCAGGTGGGCATCTTGCGGCTGGACGACTTCGCCACCTTCTACGCGCCCGTGGGGAAGGGCGAGTAGTGCGCGTCCTCGTCTGTCCGGATTCCTTCAAGGGCAGCCTCTCGGCCGCCGAGGTGGCGGCCATCATCGCACGTGAGGCCGAGGCGTCGGCTCCCGACGTCGAGGCTGTGCGCCTTCCGCTCACGGATGGCGGCGACGGCGCGCTCGATTGCCTTTCCCGCACGCTGAGCTCGTCGGAGATCATCGAAGCCGAGGTCGCCGGGCCCTTCGGCACGCCCGTTCGCGCGCGCTTCGCGAAGGACGCCTCGGGTCGAGCCTTCATCGAGATGGCCGAGGCGGCGGGGATCGTCAAAGCCGAGGGCACGCTCGATCCACTCGCGGCCTCCACCTTCGGCGTGGGTGAGCTCGTGCTCGCCGCCCTCGACGCCGATTGCCGAGACATCACGCTCGCGCTCGGCGGTTCCGCCACCAACGATGGCGGCATGGGATTCGCGGCCGCCCTCGGCGCGCGCTTCCTCGGCGTTTCGGGCGAGGAACTCGTGCCCGCGGGCGCCTCGCTTGCGCGCGTGGCGGCGGTGGATCTCTCGGGGCTCGACGCGCGTCTTCAGGAATGCCGCTTCACGCTCCTCTCCGATGTGGACAACCCGCTCCTCGGGCAGGAGGGCGCGACGCGCGTCTATGGCCCCCAGAAGGGCGCCACGGCTTCCATGGTCGAGGAGCTCGAGGCGGGCATGCGCACCTACGCGCGGGCCTTCGAGGAGGCCACCGGGCGCTCCGTGGCCGAGGTCGGCGGCGCGGGAGCCGCGGGCGGCCTCGCCTTCGCCTGCCTCTCGATCCTCGAGGCCGAGATCCGCTCGGGCATCGAGGGCGTTCTCGACCTCGTCGACTTCGACGCCTACCTCGAGACGGTCGATCTCGTGGTCACGGGGGAGGGCCACGCCGACGCGCAGACCCTCCACGGCAAGGTGGTGGCCGGCGTGCTCGAACACAGCCGGG
>CANQFP010000064.1 GCA_947599965.1 uncultured Atopobiaceae bacterium
TGCTTCCTCGAGGACTGCGGCTACATGAGCCGCGTGGCCTTCGTCATGGATCGCGCCTTCCGCCGCTTCGGCCTCTCCGGCAAGAGCTTCATCCCCATGCTCATCAGCTCGGGCTGCGGCGTGCCCGGCGTCATGGCCACCAAGACCATCGAGAACGAGCGCGATCGACGCATGACGATCATGCTCACGACGATGATCCCCTGTGGCGCCAAGCTGCCGATCATCTCGCTCCTCATGGGCGCGCTCATCGGCGGCGTCGACGGCTGGTGGATCGCCCCGCTCTTCTACCTCTTGGGTGTGGCCTGCGTGATCATCTCCGCCATCATGCTCAAGAAGACGAAGCCCTTCGCCGGTGAGCCCGCGCCCTTCGTCATGGAGCTTCCGGACTATCACCTGCCCGCCCTGAAGAGCTACCTGCTCCACGTATGGGAGCGCGTGTGGGCGTTCATATCCAAGGCGGGCACGATCATCTTCGTGGCCTGCGTGGGTGTGTGGTTCCTCTCCAACTTCGGCCTCGCGGGCTGGGAGGGTGGCAGCGGAGCCTTCGGGTTCCTGCCCGAGATGCCCGACGCTCCCGAGAACTACATGAACTACTCCGTGCTCGCCGGCGTGGGCTCGGCCGTGGCGTGGATCTTCGCGCCGCTCGGCTTCGACTCCTGGCAGGCAGCGGCCTCGAGCATCTCCGCGCTCATCGCCAAGGAGAACCTCGTCTCCACCTTCGGCGTGCTCTACGGTCTCGGCGAGGTGGGCGAAGGCTCCACCGTGCTCTGGGCGAGCTTCGCGCAGATGTTCACCACCGCCGGTGTCGTGCACCTGGGCGCGATGTTCGCCTTCGTGGCCTTCAACATGCTCGACGCCCCGTGCTTCGCGGCCGTGGGCACCATCCGGCGCCAGATGGAGGATTCACGCTGGTTCTGGTTCGCCATCGCCTACGAGTGCGCCTTCGGCTGGGTCGTCGGCCTCATCATCAACCAGCTCTGGGAGTTCTTCGCGCTCGGGAACTTCGGGTTCTGGACGGTGGTGGCGCTCGGAGCACTCGCGGCGATGCTGTATCAGCTCTTGAAGCCCATGCCAAGCCTTGACGGCGGCACGGAGACGCTCGAGGGCATCGAAACCGCAGCGTAACCCCGCTTTCCAAACGAATTGGCCTCAGCGGTCGCTCCCCGTTCAGCCTCGCGGGGACGACCGCTGAGCGCGTTTGGGAAATAAAGTCGAGAAAATCTCGAAACACACTTGAAATAAACAGAAACCTTATGTACACTCGTAACCGAATAGAAACAAGGGCCTCGACTCCACGGGGGAGCACGAGGTCCGAGCAGGGGTTTTGAGGAGAAAGGTGAGTACCATGGCGTGGAGGGTTCCCGAGAGGCACTAGTCCTCATGCTTCTGGGCTCGGCGATGGGCTGAGCTAAACCAACGAGGTCAGGCCCCGTGTTCGAGCGCGGGGCCTGGTGCTTTTTTCGCGGCTGCGGATGCGGCCGCTTTTCGTGTGCGCGGAGATCGACCCAATGCATAGAGTAGGTATGACAAATCTCTAAACTGCATAAAATCTCGCAACCATGCGAAAAAATGCGCGTAAAAGGCTTGCAATATGAAACGACGACGCTAGACTGTGCTCATCCGAAGGCACGAACGGGGAGCCCCGAGGCGCTCCCGCATCGATTGAAGGAGTTCACATGAAGTGGTTCGCCACCGAGGAAGCCGGCGTCAAGAAGCCGAGCCATCTCCTCCTCACCCTCCTCTGCTCGCTGCTCGCCGTCTGCTGCGTGGCCGTGCTCGCCGGCTGCGGCGGCCAGACCGCCGAGCCCGCCGCCGACGAAACGGCCACCGAGGAGCCGGCCAGCGACGTCGTCGACATCGAGACCGTCTCCGACGGCAAGCTCATCGTCCAGTCCGATCTCGCCTACGCGCCCATGGAGAGCGTGCCCGAGGGCAAGACGGCCGAGGACGCCGAGGGCTTCGAGGTCGACCTCGTCCAGGCCATCGCCGACAAGCTCGGCCTCACCGTCGAGTGGCAGCAGGTGCAGTTCGACACCATCATCCCGGCCGTGAAGCAGGGCGGCACCGTCGACCTCGGCGCCTCCTCCTTCACCATCACCGACGAGCGCCTCGAGGAGATCGACTTCTCCGAGCCCTACATGGACTCCAACCAGGCCATCGTCATGCAGAAGAGCGCCGCGAGCTCCATCCCCGGCTTTGACGTCAGCCAGGACGTCGCCGGCACCGAGCGCCTCGACGCGGTGAAGGCCGCCCTCGACGTCGAGGGCACCAAGGTCGCCGTCCAGTCCGGCACCACCGGCGAGGCCTGGAGCCAAGAGAACCTCACCAAGGCCGAGACCGTGCCCCTGGCCGACGTCATCCAGTGCCTCACCGGCCTGCAGTCCGGCCTCTACAATGCCGTCATCGCCGACTATCCCGTCATGGCCTACTACTGCCAGGAGAGCTACACCGACCTCGAGGTCGTGGCGGCCATCCCGACGGGCGAGCAGTACGGCATCGTCGTCTCCAAGGACAACCCCGGCCTGAAGCAGGCCATCGACAAGGCGCTTGCCGAGCTTGAGGAGGACGGCACCATCGCCCAGCTTCAGGAGAAGTGGTTCGGCCAGGCGTCCTAACCGCGCTGCGGGGCTCTGGGAACCCCAGAGCCCCTCGCTTTGCCGACCAAGGTGTGATTTAGCTCGATCGAGCGCCAGGGAGATCTGGGGGGAGATGGCCGAAGCGGCCATCTCCTGCTTTCCGGGGAGGAACCAATGAACGCCAGGGAAACGTCGCGCGTGACGAGGTTGCGGGCCGCGGGCCCAGGGGCCACCGCGAAAGCGCGGGTCAAGCGCTATGCCCTGCTCGTCTGCGCCTTCGCGCTCGGCGTCATCGGCCTCCTCGCCGTCGTCGCACCCACGCCGGCCCAGGCCCTCACGGTGAGCTCCACCACGGCCCGGCCGAACGAGGACGGTGGCGACCACGTCATCGGCGGCCTGCCCACCCGGCTCACCTGGGAGGGGCGCGTGGAGGCGGGCGAGGAGCTCGAGTCCATCACCCTCACCATGCCCGAGGGCGGCACCTTCGAGGGCTCGAGCACCCGCGTGACCGTACTCGACGGCTTGAACCGCCAAGACGTCGCCGCCGTGGCCACGCCCGACGGCACCACGCTCGCCATCGTCTTCGACGAGCCGATCCCCGAGGATTCGCTCGTGCGCCTCGAGGTCACGGGCGTCGCCTTCCCCAACGCCGACGGCGACTACGTCATCGAGGGCACCTACGAGAACCAGCTCGGCGAGCAGGTGCTTCCCTCCTCGCCGGCCATCTCCGTCATCGCGAACACGCCCGTGCAGGGGCTCGTGAACTGGCTCGATCAGCAGCCTTGGGTCGAGGCCTGGAACTCCAACCCGTTCCTCAGCATGTTCTTCAAGCCCCAGATCCTCGTGAGCTCCTTCGCGGCGCTCTTCCCGGGCTGGCTCGTCTGCCTCGCGATCGTGCTCGTGGCCTATCCGTTCGCGATCCTCTTCGGCCTCTGCTTCGCGTTCATGAAGATGAGCCGATTCATCGTCGTGCGCGCCATCGCGGTCACCTACATCAACATCCTCCGCGGCACGCCGCTCTTCCTGCAGATCTACATCGCGTTCTTCGGCCTGCCCATGCTCGGGATACAAATCAACGTCTACATCCTCGGCTGCGCGGTCATGGCCATCAACAGCTCCGCCTACCTCGCGGAGATCTTCCGCGCGGGCATCCAATCCATCCCCGTGGGCCAGTACGAGGCCGCCGCGTCGCTCGGCATGGGCCACATGCGCACGATGATCTCGATCATCCTGCCCCAGACCGTGCGCCGCGTGCTGCCCACCGTGACGAGTGACTTCATCACGAGCTACAAGGACACGTCGCTGCTCTCGAGCGTGGGCGTCATGGAGCTCATGATGTACGCGAAGAACATGACCGCCATCACGGGAAACATCACCCCCTACATGACGGCCGCCATCTTCTACCTCATCGTCACGCTGCCGCTCATCAAGGCCATCACCGTGGTCGAGCGCCGGATCGCGCGCTCCGAGAGCGGCCAGGGGCCGAGGCCCAAGGGCGGCGAGCTCACCGAGGAGGATCTGCAGCTCGACCTCGCCCAAGACGCGCTCGCCCAGGCCGCCCACGCCGAGGCGGACGAGCCCGCGGCCCTTGAGCCCGCGTACCTGCCGCTCGCTCGGGAAGGAGCGTGATCGCCATGGCCCGCCGTCGCCACGCGCAGCCGCATTTCGACGTACCGCCGGCGCTTCCCGCCGATGAGGCCGCGAGCCTCGCCTACGAGCACGACAAGGACCTCTCCACGCACGCCTTCAAGGAGGGCGAGCACCCCCTCGTGCGCATCGAGCACCTCAACAAGACCTTCGACGACAACCAGGTGTTGAAGGACGTGAACCTCAACGTCTGGCGCGAGGAGATCGTCGTCGTGCTCGGCCCCTCGGGCTCCGGCAAGTCGACGATGCTGCGCTGCATCAACATGCTCGAGACCCCCACCGCCGGCCACATCCTCATCGAGGACGACGAGATCACGGGCACCACCAAGGCCAACCTCAACGAGCACCGCAAGCGCATCGGCATGGTCTTCCAGAACTTCAACCTCTTCCCACACCTCTCCGCCAAGGAGAACGTGATGGTGGGGCAGACCAAGGTCCTCAAGCGCTCCAAGGCCGAGGCCGAGGCGGAGGCCGTGAAGCAGCTCACCGCCGTCGGGCTCGCCGACCGCATGGACTTCATGCCCTCGCAGCTCTCCGGCGGCCAGCAGCAGCGCGTGGCCATCGCCCGCGCCGTGGCCATGCATCCCGACGTGATCCTCTTCGACGAGCCCACGAGCGCGCTCGACCCCGAGCTCGTGCGCGGCGTCCTCGACGTCATGCGCGATCTCGCGCTCAACTCCGGCATGACGATGATCGTCGTCACCCACGAGATGGGCTTCGCCCGCGACGTGGCCGATCGCGTCGTCTTCATGGAGGGCGGCGTCGTCGTGGAGGAGGGCACCCCGGAGCAGGTGTTCGACCACCCGCAAAACGAACGCACGCGTGCGTTCTTGGGAAACATCACGGATTGACGCTGCGGCGTTCCGCTTCTCGGGCATCTCGAAACGCCTCGCTCGTCATTTGCCGAATCTGCGATTACTCCATTGTTGTGTCATGGCGACCTGGATGCTCGAGGCAAAGCAGGTTCAAATCGGTCATGGGGGCCTGTGGTAGTCTTTTCACCTGAGCCGATCGTGCTCGAGCGAGGAGGGGAGGGGCGCCATGCACCATAAGAACGTGCTCTTCGTCTCCCGTTCCGCGGCGCTGCAGGACAGCATGCGCACGCTCTCCCAGACCCTCGACGTCTCGGCCCTCCTCACCCACCCCGACGCCTTCACCGAGGCCGTGGGCCAGGGCCACGATTTCGATCTCGTGGCGCTGGATCTCGCGAGCGTCGACGACGCCTCACGGGAGCGCGTGGAGAACTACGCGCACGAGAACGCCCTCGCCCAGCTCGTCATCTGCTCCGAGGACGATCTGGCGAAGCTGCGCCTTCCGGTGGAGACCCGCGCCGACTTCATGGTGGCGGGCGCCTCGGAGGCCGAGTTCGAGGCGCGCCTCACGCACCTGCTCTGGCCGGGGGAGGAGACCTCGCCCGACGACTTCGTCTCGATCGACAACATGACCATCAACCTGGCCACCTACCAGGTGCTCGTGGACGAGCGGCCGGTGGACCTCACGCTCATGGAGTACTCGCTGCTCTCGTTCCTCGCCACGCATCCGAGCCGCGCCTACTCCCGCGAGGCGCTGCTCCATCGCGTCTGGGGCTTCGAGTACTGCGGCGGCACGCGCACGGTCGACGTGCACATCCGCCGCGTGCGCTCCAAGGTGGGCCCGCAGGTGGCCTCGCACATCGTCACCGTCCGCGGCGTCGGCTACCTGTTTAGGGTTTAGAAGCATT
>CANQFP010000065.1 GCA_947599965.1 uncultured Atopobiaceae bacterium
CGCCCGCACCGGCCCCCGCCGCGCCGAAGCCCGCGCCGCAGCACGCACAGGCGCCGGCGATCCCGCAGGTTCCGCAGGTGCCCGCCGCGCCGGCCGCGCCGGTCGTCCCGCAGGTCCCCGCGATCTCCGGCCTCGACGTCATCCCGCCCATGGACGACGTGCCCTACGGCTCCTACGGTGTCGGCTCCGGCCTCACGCAGGCCGAACCCCCCTCGCCCTATCTCGACGAGGAACCCGCGCAGCCGGCCCGGCCCGCGCCACTCAGGATCCCCGACCCCGGCTCCGCGCCCGAGCCGCCGGCCCCCTCGGCGCTCCTCATCGATCGCCAGAGCGGCAAGACCTATCCCATCCGCACGAGCCGCGCCATCATCGGCCGCGAGCGCACGAGCGGCGGCATCATCCTCCGCGACCCGAACGTGAGCCGCCGCCACGCCGAGATCGACTTCGACGGCGCGCACTGGATCGTCACCGACCTCAACTCCACGAACGGAACCCTCGTGAACGACGTCGACGTGGACGAATGCACGCTCCACGACGGCGACGTCATCACGCTCGGGCTCACCAACCTCGAGTTTCGCGAGGGCTAGTGAGCGTCGGCCGCCGCACAGGGGAGGGCGCCCGTGATTGACCTCGTCCTCTTCATCGGACGCATCGTCCTCGTCGTCCTGCTCTACCTCTTCCTCTTCGCCGTCATGCGCACGGGCATCGGCCTCGTGCGCGGCCAGCGGAAGGATCCGGCCATCTGGACCCTCGACCTCGAGAAGGGCCCGAAGAACCTCCGCGGCCTGCACATCGACATGCTCGGGCCCGTGGTGATCGGCCGCTCCCCCTCCTCCGACATCCAGATCAACGAGCCCTACGTCTCGGCCACCCACGCGCGCCTCACGCTCCAGGGGCCGGCGCTCGTGCTCGAGGACCTCCACTCCACCAACGGGACGCTCGTGAACGGCCGCGCCATCACCGAGCCCGTCACGCTGCGCGACGGCGACGACGTGCAGGTGGGTGACGCCGTCCTGCGGGTCAGCCGTCGATGAGGGTGCCGTGAGAGGCCGCCCGACAAGCGATGTGACCCAGGCAGCTCCGGTCTCGCGGCCGGTGCTCGACCTCTCCGGCCGCCCCGAGGCCACCTCCACCGAGGGCAAGAACGCCCACCTCTCCTGGGCCGCCCGCTCCGACGTGGGCTCGGTGCGCGACCACAACGAGGATTCCTACCTCGTGGATCCCCCGCTCTTCGCCGTCTGCGACGGCATGGGCGGCCACGCGGCGGGCGAGGTGGCGAGCTCCATCGCCATCCGCACGCTCGCCGAGGAGGCGCCCAAGGAGGCCGACGCGCAGGCGCTCGGCGAGGCCGTGGAGGCCGCCAACCGCGCCGTCATCGCCGGGCCCGCCCAAGGCGAGGGCCGCGAGGGCATGGGCTGCACCTGCACGACCTGCGTCATCTCCAACGACCGCATGGCCGTGGCCCACGTGGGCGATTCTCGCCTCTACCTGCTGCACAAGGGCATGCTCGTGCGCGTGACCCACGACCACTCCCTCGTGGAGGAGCTCGTGGACGCGGGCGAGATCACCGCCGACGAGGCCCGCACGCACCCGAACCGCAGCTGGGTGACGCGCGCCCTCGGCTCCGACCCCGAGATGTACGCCGACCGCTTCGACGTGGAGGTGGAGGCCGGCGAGCGCATCATCCTCTGCTCCGACGGCCTCTCCTCGATGATCGAGGACGCCGAGATCGAGGACATCGCCGTCTCCACGGCGAGCCCCTCCGTGTGCGTGGACGCGCTCGTGACGGCGGCCATCGTCGCCGGCGGCCACGACAACGTCACCTGCGTCGTCATCGACATCGTCTCGGACGGCCTCGAGGAGGCGGCGCACTCCAACGCCCGGCGCACCGCACTCCTCTTCTCCCTCGGCGGCGTCATCCTCGTGGCCGCCGTGGTCATCTGCAGCATGCTGCTCATCGGGAGCTCCTGGTACCTCTCGAGCGCGGGCGGCTACGTGGCCGTCTACCAGGGCATCGAGGGCGACATCCTCGGGCTCTCGCTCTCGAATCTGAACTACGTGAGCGAGATCGAGGCCACGGAGCTGCCGGAGAACCTCCAGCACGAGCTCGCGGAGGGCATCCCCGTGGGAAGCCGGGACGACGCCCTCGCCGCCATCACGAGCTATCGCGAGCAGCTGGCCGCAGACCAGGCCGAGGCGGACGAGACGGCCTCGGCCGTGGGCACCGCGCCCACCGAGACGCCCGACGGCCAGCCCATCGACCCCACGACCTCGACCTCGGCGAGTGGCTCCGCCACCGTGAGCCGGGAGCCGGCCGCCACGAGCGCGCCGAGCGCGGGCCCGACCCCGAGCGCGAGCGCCGTCACGACGACCGCCTCCGCGGGAGGTGAGTGACCATGGCCGCCGAGAAGGTCCGCACGAGCGCCGATCGCCGCACCACCGAGCTCCTGCTCCTCATCGCGGGCGCCGTGCCGGTGCTCGTGATCTACGCCCTCTACGTGGTGAACACCGGCGTCGCGCTCAGCTTCACCACGCTCGCCGTGCCCATCGGGCTCCTCTTCGCCTTCTTCGCCGCCCACGTGGCCGTGCGCCTGCTCGCGCCCGGCGCCGACCCGGCGATCCTCCCCGTGGTCTTCGTGCTCTCGGGCATCGGCATCACCTTCGTCACGCGCCTCGCGCCCGACCTCGCGGTGAACCAGGTCATCTGGCTCTACCTCGCGGTCTTCTGCATGATCGGCGTGCTCGCGATCGTGCGGAACATCGACGACCTCGCGCGCTACAAATACACGCTCGGCGTCATCGGCCTCGTGCTCATCCTCTTGCCCATGCTCTTCGGCGTGGAGCAGTCGGGCTCCAAGCTCTGGCTGAACATCTTCGGGATCTCGTTCCAGCCGGGCGAGCTCGCGAAGGTCTTCGTCACGCTCTTCCTCGCCGCCTACCTCGCCGATAACCGCGAGCTGCTCTCCATCGCCCAGCACAAGGTGGGGCCCTTCACCCTGCCGCGCCTGCGCATGCTCGCGCCGGTCTTCGTCATGTGGGCCATCTCGCTCGCGATCGTCGTCTTCGAGCGCGACCTCGGCTCGGCCGTCCTCTTCTTCACGATCTTCGTGATCATGCTCTTCGTGGCCACCGGTCGCGTGGGCTACGTCGTGGTCTCCATCGTGCTCCTCGGCCTCGGCGCCTTCGTCTGCTACCACCTCTTCAGCCACGTGAAGGTGCGCTTCGACATCTGGCTCGACCCCTTCCAGGACCCCTCGAACGCCGGCCTGCAGATCGTGCAGTCGCTCTACTCGCTCGCCGACGGCGGGCTCATCGGCGAGGGCATCGGTCGCGGCCTGCCCACGCTCATCCCCGTGGTGGAGAGCGACTTCATCTTCAGCGCCATCGGCGAGGAGCTCGGGCTTCTCGGCGGCGCGGCCGTGATCTTCCTCTACATGCTCTTCTGCGTGCGCGGCTTCGCCACGGCGGCCCGCGCCAAGAGCGACATGGCGGCCTTCACCTGCGTGGGCCTCACCTCGGCCATCGGATTCCAGGCCTTCCTCATCATCGCCGGCGTGACGAAGCTCCTGCCGCTCACGGGCGTGACGCTCCCCTTCATGAGCCAGGGCGGAAGCTCGCTCCTCGCGAGCTTCATCATCGTCGCGCTGCTTTTGCGCGCGGGCGACCAGGCCACGGGCCGCGAGGCGCTCCTCGCGGGAGTGGGCACGCGCGGGGGCGGGGAGCGCGCCGGCCGCGTGCGCGCCGCCGGGGCCGCCTCGCGCACGGGCGCCGCGAGTACGCTCCACGCGCGCCTCTCCTTCGGCCTCGAGACGCCCGAATCCGGCGTGCTCGGCCGCGTGGCCCTCGGCAAGCGCCTCACGGTGCTCATCACGTTCTTCTCCGTGATCTTCGCCGTGCTCGTGGGCAACCTCACCCTCGTGCAGACGGTGATGGCCGAGACCTACCAATCCATGCCGAACAACAACCACACGATCGCCCGCTCGGCCCAGGTGCAGCGCGGCGCCATCATCACCTCCGACGGCGCGACGCTCGCGGAGAGCGTGAAGGGCGACGACGGCTTCTATTACCGCAGCTATCCGAACGGCGCGCTCGCCTCGCACGTGGTGGGCTACCTCTCGACGCAGTACGGCTCGACGGGCATCGAGAACTCCATGAACGAGGTGCTCACCGGCCACGCCGACTACTCGAACTGGGTCTCGGCGCTCTATTCGCTCGCCGGCATCGAGCAGCCGGGCAACACCGTGCAGCTCACCATCGATTCGCGCATGCAGGCGGCGGCCGAGAACGCGCTCGCCGGCCGCAAGGGCGCGATCGTGCTCCTGAACCCCTCGACGGGCGCCGTGCTCGCCGAGGCGAGCGCCCCCGGCTTCACCTACGAGGGGATCGGCGACATCATGGCGAGCGGCTCCACCGACGGCGAGCTCCTGAACCGCGCGACGCAGCTCCTCTACGCGCCGGGCTCCACGTTCAAGGTGGTCACCCTCGCGGCGGCGCTGCAGTCGGGCATCGCCGACCTCTCGAGCGTCTACGACGCGCCCGCCACGGAGGACATCGGCGGCGCGCCCGTCACCAACATCGACGACGAGGCCTACGGCGAGATCACGCTGCGCTACGCCCTCGCCGTCTCGGCGAACACCGTCTTCGGCCAGCTCGCCGTGCAGCTCGGGCCCGAGGCGCTCGTGAGCTTCGCCCGCGGCTTCGGCTACGGCACCGCCCTCGGCCAGGACTTCTCGTGCCTGCCCTCGCTCATGCCCGACCCCTCGGAGATGAGCGAGTGGGAGACGGCTTGGGCCGGCTGCGGCCAGCCCGTGGGCGAGCACGCGAGCCCGGCCGGCCCGCAGACCACGGTCATGCAGAACGCCGTGATCGCGGCCGCAGTGGCCAACGGCGGCATCGCCATGAACCCCTATCTCGTCGCCCGCACGCTCTCGCCCGAGGGCGTGGAGGTGAGCGCCACCCAGCCCCGCACGCTCGGCCAGGCCATCGACCCGGCCACGGCGGCCTCCCTCGGCGAGGCCATGCTCGACGTCACCACCGAGGGCACGGGCACCGCGGGGCAGATCTGGGACGCGCTCGTGGCCGGCAAGACCGGCACGGCGGAGGAGGGCGACCACACGAACTCGCTCTTCATCGGCTACGCACCCTACGAGCACCCCACCATCGCCATCTCCGTCCTCATCGAGGGCGAGGCGGGCGAGGACGTGCGCAGCTACGCCACGCGCGTCGCGGGCCAGGTGCTGGCGGAGAGCCTCTACGTGCAATCCCAGGGAGCCGGGCAATGAGCGCGAAGTTTCACATCACTTCTCCGACGGCAACACCCGTCCGTCGGACTATCGTAGGAGAGGTACAGATGAGCAGGGGAGCCATCCATGCCTAACACCATGCCACACAGCGTGCTCGGAGGCCGCTACCAGGTCCTCGACAAGATAGGCATCGGCGGCATGGCCAGCGTCTATCGCGGCATGGACCAGACGCTCAAGCGCAGCGTCGCCATCAAGATCATGCTCGAGCAATACGCGAACGACCCGTCGTTCGCCGCGCGCTTCAAGCAGGAGGCCCAGGCGGCCGCCGCCCTCTCGAGCCCCTACATCGTGAACGTCTACGACTGGGGCAAGGACGGCGACACGTATTACATCGTCATGGAGCTCCTGCGGGGCACCGATCTCAAGACCGGCCTCAAGAACCACGGCGCGCTCGAGCCGCGCAAGGTGGCGCAGATCGCCTCGCAGATCTGCCAGGCGCTCACCGTGGCGCATCGCCACGACATCATCCACCGCGACATCAAGCCGCAGAACATCATGGTGCAGCCCGACGGCAACATCAAAGTGATGGA
>CANQFP010000066.1 GCA_947599965.1 uncultured Atopobiaceae bacterium
GTCTGGCGCCTCCACCGGCACGCGTGCCGGAGCCGATTGCTCGGGCGCGGGCCGCGGTGCGGGTGCCGGCGCGGGCGCCTGCCGCGCTGAGGAGGGAGCGGGGCCAGGCGGCTCGGGCCGCGGGGCCGGAACCTGCGCGGGACGGGCGATGGGCGTGGGCCGTGGCTCGAGATGAGCGGGAGGAGCGCTCGACGCGCCATGCCCCGAAGGTGCGGCACCCGGCTTCTCCATCACCACCTCCACCCGCCGCGGCCCGAAGACGGGCGCGCAGGCGGCCTCGAGATCCCGCTGCACGTCGGGGCGATTGAGGATCGACGCGGTGAAGGGCGAATCGTCGGCCACGGCGATGAGGAGGTGCGACCCGTCATCCGATTGCACGCGGGAATTGGCGAGGAGCCCGGCCTGATTGGGAGGAAGACTCGCCACCACCTCGGCCCAGGCGTCGTCATCCGCACTCGCGCGTGGCGCAGGCGGCGCGGACACGCGAGCGGGGGCCGACGCAGACGCCGGAACCGGCGCGGGAGCTGCGATCGGTGGAGGCGCCGCGGCAGCCGGAGCCGCGGGAGCCCGCCTGGGCGCGGGGGCCTGCACCTTTGGTGCGGCAGCCGGGGTCGCGGCACGAGCCGGCGCAGCGGGCGTCGCGGGGGCCGCACCGCCGGCGAGTCTCGCCTCGAGGCGATTCAGGCGTTCGTTCAGCGCCTCCAACGTGAGATCGGACTCCGGGCGCGCCATGCGCACGAGGGCAACCTCGAGCTGAAGCCGCTGGTCTCCGCCACGGCGCAGCGCCCACTCGGCATCGGAGAGCTCGATGAGGATTCGCGAAAGCCGATCGGCGTCCTCGAAGAGCTCGGCCTCGCGCTCCAGCTCCGCACCGCCATCGGCCGCGCCCTCGATGAGGGAGGGCAGAAGCCCGACGCTCTTCACCACGTAGAGGTTGCGGGCGCGCAGCGTGAGCTCGGCCACGAGCTGGCGAAGATCGCGCCCCCCGCTCACCGCCTCGGCCACGACGCCGAAGAGCTCGCCGGTGCTTCGGGAGGCGAGCCCCTCCACGAGCCGCGCGAGCACGTCCTCCGACGACTGGCCGAGGAGGTCGCGCGCCACCTCGGCCGAGATCTCGCCGTCGCCGAAGACGGCGATCTGCTCGAGCGTCGAGATGGCATCGCGCATGCCGCCCGCGGCGTTGCGCACGATGAGGTCGAGCGCCTCGGGCTCGGCGCGATAGGACTCCGCCGCGCAGATGGTCTCGAGCCGAGAGCGGATGTCGGCATCGGAAAGCGGCGAGAACGTGAACCTCTGGAGCCGCGAGAGGACGGTCATGGGGATCTTCTGCGGATCGGTCGTGCAGAAGATGAACGTCACGTGATCGGGCGGCTCCTCGAGGGTCTTGAGCAGCGCGTTGAACGCGGCCGTGGAGAGCATGTGGACCTCGTCCACGATGTAGACCTTGGAGCGGCCGAGCACGGGTGCGAAATCCACCTTGGAGATGATCTCCTCGCGGACCTCCCCCACCTTCGTGCGGCTCGCGGCGTCGATCTCCGTGACGTCGGGGTGGATGCCCTCGGCGACGGAGCGACACTGCTCGCACGTGCCATCGGGCAGCACGCCCGGCCCCGCCTCGCAGACGAGGGCCTTCGCGAGAATGCGCGCCATCGTGGTCTTGCCGGTGCCGCGTGGACCGCAGAAGAGGTACGCGTGGGAGAGCGTGCCGTTCAGCACGGCGCGCTCGAGCGTCGTGACCACGGGGACCTGGCCCACGACGTCGGCGAAGGTCTGGGGACGGTATTTCGTATAGAGCGATTCCATCGACGCTCCTCGCAGGCATGGGGCTTCGATCCCAGTATAGGGGCGCCCCTCACAACAATTCGGCGCAAGCGCGAAGGGACGTTCGCGCTGCTAGCGCACCTCGTCCTCGCCGCGCTCGGCCTCGGACTCGCGGGCTTTCGCCCCGAGGTCCTCCTCGGCGAGGACGTCCTCGGTGCGACGGTTCTTGATCCACGCCCGGGCCACGCCGACGATGGTCGGGATCACGCTCACGAGCACGATGCCCACGACGAGGAGCTCGAAGTGCTCCTGCACCACGGGGATGTCGCCGAACCAATAGCCGAGCATCGTAAAGAGCGTCGACCAGGTGATGCCGCCGAGGACGTTGAATCCGAAGAAGTGGTGCCAGCGCATGCCGCCCATGCCGGCGAGAAACGGCACGAAGGTGCGGATGAAGGGGAAGAAACGGCCGAGGAAGATCGAGAGCCCGCCCCACTTCTCCATGAATCCGCGGCTCTCGGCGATGCGCTCCGGCGTGAGCGCCTTGATCTTGCCGCTCTCGATGATGCGCGTGCCGAGGAAGTGGCCGATCATGAAATTGCACTGGTCGCCCACGATGGCCGCCGCCCACACGACGGCGAGCAACGCGAGGATCTCGAGCTCCGAGTTGTGCGCGAAGAAGCCGGCCGCGAAGAGGAGCGAATCGCCCGGCAGAAACGGCATGAAGACGACGCCGGTCTCCACGAAGACGATGAGGAAGATGAAACCGTAGGCGACGAGGGGCCCGGCGGCGATCCAGCCCTGGATGGCGGCCATGGGGTCTTGGAGCAGGCTCACGATGGCGTTGACGAAGTCCACGGGCTCCTCTCATGTCGAGACGTTCCAGCTGCTCAGCGCACGAAAAAGGGAATGCGCTCGATGGGAGCGGGCGCCCGCCAGAGGCCCCTTATGGCTGCTGTCTCCCGACCCTGACCAGGTTCGAGGTGTGACGTCGCCCGAACCCATCCAGCGCATTCCGCGAACGAGTATAGCGGGCACGCGCCGCACTACACTTGAACCCCATGGATGAGGCAATCTCCGAGATCCTGCGCGGAAACGTGTGGCTCGCCGTCTGCTGCGGCGTCTACCTCGCGTGGTGGTGCGTGGCGTTCAATCCCGTCCGCGACTTCCCCATGCTCCTCAAGGTCGTCGGCTTCGTGGCCACGCTCGCGTGCGGCGTGTACGCGGTCGTGCTCCTGGGAAGCGGCATGGGTGCGCTGCCGCCAGATGAGATCGCGCTTCCGGGCTGGGCCGTCTGGCTCATCGGCGCCGGCGTCTACGGGCTCCTGCTCTTCGTGACCTCGCGCTTCTTCCAGCGACAGGTGACGACCGAGCTCCTGCTCATCGTCGCGTGGGCCACCTTCGAGCTCTCGGCGGTGAACGCGCTCGCCGGCGTGGGCGCCGTCGGGAGCGTGGGCTGCGTCGTCGCCATCGTGGCGGTCGCGGCGGCCGTGCTCATCGGCATGGGCTGCTACCTCGCCTACTACGAGTTGCAGCCCATCCCCGCCTTCATCTCGGGCATGGTGCCGCTCGTCCTCATCGGAGCCGTCGGCCTCGTCGTGGACGCCTGCGTGGCCCTCGGCTAGGCACCTCGCGAGGGGCTCCACAGCACCGCGCCGCCCTGTCCAGACAGTGGGGACGTTCCTCCTGTCTGGTAGGCGCTTGATCGGAAATATCGTATATATACAATAGGTACGCAAGGACGGAGGCCGTCGAGGGGAGCGTCCATGCAGATCGTCGTCTCGAATGCGAGCGACAAGCCCATCTACCAGCAGATCGTGGATCAGATCCGTGAACAGATCCTCACGGGCGAGCTCGTGGCGGCAGAACCGCTGCCCTCCATTCGCAACCTCGCGAGCGCGCTTCGCGTGAGCGTGATCACCACGAAGCGCGCCTACGCGGATCTCGAGGCGCTCGGCTTCGTGGAGACGGTGCCCGGCAAGGGGAGCTTCGTGGCCGGCGTGAAGGTGGAGCTCCTGCGCGAGCGCGAGCAGCAGGAGCTCGAGGAGCGACTCGCGGCCCTCCTCGCCGACGCGAAGACGCTCGGGCTCACGCACGAGGACGTGAAGGGTCTCATCGATCTCCTCGAGGGCCAGATCGCCATCGAGGAGACGAGCGACGTGGAAGGGGGCGCGCGATGAACGCGCTGTTGGACCGCGAGGGGCGCCAGACGATGCCCGCGCCGATGCCGCCGCTCCCCGCGCCATCGGCCTTCGCCGAAGCGCCGCTTCTCGCCGAGGCCCGAGGCCTGTGCAAGCGCTTCGGCCCCGACTTCGCGCTCGAGGACGTGAACCTCGCCGTGCCCGAGGGCTCGGTCGTGGGGTTCGTGGGACGCAACGGCGCCGGCAAGACCTCCACCATCCGCTGCCTCCTCGGCATCGCCTCCGCGGACGCCGGTGCCTGCATGGTGATGGGCGAGCGGCTCTCGCCCGTCGCCGGCGACGAGACCTGCGAGCGGGCGCGCGGCCAGGTGGGCGTGGTCTTCGACACCATGCCGTTTCTGCCCACGCTCACGCTGAAGCAGGTCGTCTCCATCTACGAGCACGCCTTCCCCGGCTTCGACCTCGCCGCGTTCCAGCGCGTTCGCCAAGCGCTCGGCTTGCCCGATCGCGTGTGGACCATGAGGGCACTCTCCCGGGGCCAGGGCATGCAGCTGCAGCTCGCCCTCGCCCTGGCCCACCGCCCGAGGCTCCTCGTGCTCGACGAGGCCACGGCCGGACTCGACCCCATCGCCCGGGACACCCTCCTCGAGCTCGTGCGGACCTGGCTCGACGAGGACGAGTGCCGGGGCGTGCTCTTCTCCAGCCATATCACGAGCGACCTCGAGGAACTCGCCGACGTGGTGGTGGGCATCGACGACGGCCGCATCGCCTTCACGCTCGACAAGGACGCGATCTCCGGCCAGATGGGCATCGCGCGCCTCACCGCCGAGGAGCTCGCGCAGGTGCTCGCGAGCGGTCTCTTCGCGCCGGGTTCGCTCGTCGGGCGTCGCCTGGCCTATTCCACCGAGCTCCTCGTGGGCGATCGGCAGCTCTTCTGCGAATGGTTCCCGACGATCCGCGTGGAGCCGGCCACCATCGACGCCTATCTCCTCATCTCGCAGAAGGGGGAAGCCCTGTGAACGCGGCCACCGTCATCGACGTCTACGCCCTCGTGGGCAACATGAAGCGCTTCCTGCCGATCCTCGCCGTCTTGGGGCTCGTCTGCGGCGTGATGTACGGCCCGCCGATCGTGGCCGGCCTCATCGGATCGGCGCTCATCAGCGGCGCGATGGTGATATCCGCCGGCACGGACGATTCGGCTTCGTGGGAGAGCTTCCGCGCGAGCCTCCCCATCTCGCGCCGCCAGATCGTGAACGGTCGCTACCTCGCGCTCCTCGCGATGGCGGTCCTCGTCTTCGCACTCACGGTGGCGGTGAGCTGGATCGCGATGGTCGCCCAATGGCAGCTGAGCGATCCGACCGTCGTCCCCGTCGACAAGGCAGCCGAGCTCCTCGGCGCCCTCGAGGGCGTGGCCACGACGTACTGCGCGATGATGATCGTCACGGCGGCCGTCATCCCCGTGCTCCTGCGCTACGGCATGGCGGGGTCGCTCCGCTTCATCGTGCTCGGCGCCTGCGCCTTCGTGATCTGCATCGGCATCGCGTTCTCCGAGGACATCCCGGGCACCGCCGCCCTGCCGGCCTGGCTCGCCGACGTGTCCCCGCTCGCCGTCATGGCCGCGCTCACGGCGATCGCCTGGCTCGCGAGCTACCTCATCGCCCAAGCCTGGTACGCCCGCAAGGAGTTCTAGGACGAACCATCGGCATGGTTGGAATGGGCATGATCCGAGGAACCGAGTCGTCTGACACGCTCACCCCAAGCCGATGCCGTGCCGGGCATCCTCGAGGAGGTCGCGAACCTGCCAGCGCTGCTTCGCAGGTGCCTGACCGAGGGCCACGCAGGCGTCCACGACGAGGCCGAAGCGCGCTTCACGAGGCACATTCCGCGAGACGATATCGGCG
>CANQFP010000067.1 GCA_947599965.1 uncultured Atopobiaceae bacterium
GGATGACGACCTCGTAGGTGTACTCGTCCATCCACTCGTCGTTCATGATGAAGTAGCCGTTGAAGCCGACCTTCTGGCCGTGGGCCTCGGAACCCCAGGAGTTCTCGACCTTCCACTTGGTGGGCTTGCCGTCGACGATGTTGACGCCGCCGATGACCATGGCGTGGGTGGGCAGGCTCTCGCGCATGAGATAGCGCTCGGACTTGTTCATGGTGTCCTTGATGCCGAAGAGCGCCTCGAGATCGTAGAGGCCGATGGCCATGATGCCCTTGTAGCGATCGGAGCTCTGGAGCACGTCGCATCCGAACCAGACGGGATCGCCGCCCTGGAGCTGCTTGATGGTGAGGTCCTTCAAGACGTCCATCTCGACGTTCAAATAGCGCACGGGCTCGTAGCCCTCGACCTCGTTGGCCATGTCGATCGTGAACATGCGGTTGTAGGGCGTGGCGTCGGTGGGCACGTTGGTGACGGCCACGAAATCGCTCACGCTGCGACAGTACTTCTTGTAGAACTCCTGCGGCGTCAGACCGTAGTCGCCGTGGAAGTTGCCGTCGACGTCGCGATACTCGAAGTCGAACGTCTCGGGCGGAACGCCGAGGCAGACGGCGCAGATCTTGTAGATGTCGCCGAGCATCGATTCCTTGGCCTCGGCGACCTCCGCGTCGCTCTTGCCGTCGCGCACCATGGTGCGGAGCTGGAGGGCGTCCTGGCGCATCTTGCGATTGAGGACCGTGTCCATCTCGGAGGAGTTGACGGAGCACGAGGTGTCGCCCATGGCGGTGAGGGGCATGACGCCGTACTTCTCGATGAGCGGTGCGATGATCGGCCAGTCGCCGCCGTCTTGCTGGGGCGTGGAGAGGAGGAAGGTCACGCGGCGGTCGTCGAGCGAGCTATCGGCCGAGGCGATGATCTGCTCGTAGAAGTAGTTCGCCTTCTCGAGCTTGTCGAAGAAGAAGTTGTAGTTCTGGGAGAGCTGGAAGCTGCCCTTCTTGAGCTTGAGGCGCTTCTCCATGTCGATGCGGAGCGTGTTCAAGGCGGCGAACATCCAGCAACGGCCCGACTGCTTCTGGTTGGCGACGGCCTCCTGGTCGACGTCCACGGAGAAGACGAAGCTCATCTCGTCGATGACGTTGTCGTTCTGGGCGGAGGCCAAGATGCCGTTCCTGAAGACGGCGCGCTCCGTTGCCTGGAGCGTCTCGTCTTTGAGGAACGCGTCCTTGAACTTGGCGAGCGTCTCTTGTTTGAGTTCCATTGGCGACGTCCTTTCCCTCGAGGGTCGCCCTCTGCGGCCCGGATAAACCGACACCGGCCTCGAGGCGACGAAGGATCGATCGTCTTCGATGGAGCTGGCCGTGATCAGTCCGCCTAGGTGCTTGCCCCGCGAACGAAGGCTTTAACGCCTCGAGGTTGAACGGCTCCCTCGGGTGGCGGAAATTGACGGAACCTCCACGAACGGATCGCTACACTACCCTTGGCGAGCACGGCCTCGGGGCCACGCTTGCGAAAACGCGCCTGAACCGCACCAACGACGAGCTTGAAACGGGAGATTGCCGTGAGTGGCGAGAACCAGCATCGCGATCCGAACGCCCGAAAGCCCGAGGGCAGTTTCAGCCAGGGGAGCCAGTTTCGCCGGGGCGAGAGCGGACGGTTGGTCACGCGCTCCCAGGGCGGTTCCTATCCGCCGTCGGCCGCCGGGCGTCCTCGCGCACACGCGCAATCCGAGCAGAGGTCCTACGGCAATCGGCGCAGCTACGCGGGCAGCCATCGCGCCGCCTCCCACAGCGCCGCGACGCGCCCGCAGCTCGAGAACCCCATCATCACGAACCGCGCCGAGGGCTATCAAATGCGCGCGCCGCATCAGCGTCCCGTGCGCAAGCGCTCCAAGGCGCCCGTGATCATCGCCGTCGTCTGCGCGCTCGCCATCGCGGGCGGCCTCGGCTACTTCCTCTGGAACACCTTCGGCGTGATCAACGTCACCGTGAACGGCGTCGAGCTCTCCGTGAAACCCGGCACCACCGTCGAGCAGCTCATCGAGGAGGGGCACGCGAACCCCGCGCCGGGCAACCTCCTCGCCATCGACGGAAGCCTCCTCACCGAGGGAGGCGGCGAGCCCTTCACCGCCACGATCGATAGCGAACCCGCCGACGGTTCCTCGGTGCTCGCGGCGAACGACGTCGTGCAGATCTCCAACGGCGGCGACGTGACCGAGGAGACGACGACCGAGGAGGTCTCGATTCCCTTCGAGACGCAGAACTCGGATTCCCTGGGCGCGATCCACGTGTACTCGGCCGGCCAGGACGGCGTCATGCAGCGGGTCACCGGCACAGTCTCCGGGCTCGTGCAGGAAAACGTCCTGCAGGAACCGGTGAACGCGGGCTACATCAAATACAACGCCGATACCGGTGACGACAAGGTCGTGGCCCTCACCTTCGACGACGGCCCCTGGGACACCACGACCCAGCAGATCCTCGACATCTTGAAGGAGAACGGGGCCGTGGCCACGTTCTTCACCATCGGCAACCAGATCGCCGGCCACGAGAACCTCGTCAAGGAGGCCGTGGAGAACGGCAACCAGGTGTGCACGCACACGTGGGACCACGCCAGCGGTTCCGGCCAGGGCGTGAACCTCACCTACATGACCCCCGAAGAGCAGGTGAACGAGGTCGAGATGGGCCGCCAGGCCATCACCGACGCCACCGGCCAGGAGGCCTCCAAGGTCATTCGCTCCCCGGGCGGCAACTTCTACGGCGAGACCATCGAGATCCTCGAGCCCTACATCACGGCCGAGATCGGCTGGAACATCGACACCGAGGATTGGCGGCGTCCGGGCGTCGACGCCATCGTCCAGGCCATCGAGAGCGCGCAACCGGGCGACATCATCCTCATGCACGACGGCGGGGGAGACCGCTCGATGACGGTCGAGGCGCTCTCCATCGCGCTTCCGTACCTGAAGTCCGAGGGCTTCTCCTTCGTGACCATCGACCAGCTGCTCTCCTATCCCATTCCCGCCACGTCCGAGTGACGCTCGCCCGGGCGAACCCGGCGCACAACCCATGAATAGCCGACGGGGCCTCGCTTCGGAGGGGCCCCGTACACGTCTCGCGGCTGGGGGGCGAATCCTCGGGGATTGCGGCCAGTGCGCTGAAACGCGCGCCCGACGGCGTGCTCCTCAAACAAACGTTGAACGGCGAACCCTCGACGATCGCGATATCAACATCGTGTTTATAGTCAACGTTCATATTCTATGAAAACGCGAGGTAAGCGGGGTACCGTGTTCTCCCTTCGACAGATTCAGTGCTTCGTGACGACCGTGGAACGGGGAAGCGTCACGGCCGCCGCAAACGCGCTCGGCGTATCGCCCCAGGCGGTCTCGAAATCCGTGAACGATCTCGAACGCTCCCTCGGGCGCTCGCTCTTCGTGCGCCGGGCCTCCGGGCTCAAGCCCACGCCCTACGGCACGTCGCTCTACAAGAAGGCCCGCTGTACCCTGCAGGAGGTTCGCGATCTCGAGGAGTTCGCCGAGGGCAAGGGCGTCGAGGCGCGCCGCCACATCCAACTCATGCTCTGCATCCCGAAGACGGCGAACTTCTCGTCGCTCAGCCAGCGCATCGCGAACTTCATCTACGCCCGCACGCAGATCCCCGCGAACGTGGGTTACGGCAACTACGACGAGTGCATCGAGGCGCTCGACCTCGGCCAAGCCGACGCCTTCATCACGGTCGGCAAGACGAACCTCGAGGAGTTCGAGGTGAACACCATCGACAACGTCGAGGTTGGCGCGCTCATGATCAAGAACCATCGCCTCGCGCAGAAGAAGCTCCTCTCGGTGGACGATGTGGGCAACATCCCCGTCTACATCTCGCCGAATTTCCCGTTCTTCAACCAGAGCTACCTCGAGATGGTGAAGGCGAAGGGCTATGGGAACGTGCTCGAGCCGAGGACCATGGCGCTCTCCATCTTCGGCATCTACAACGCGCTCGCGATAGAGGGCGGCGTCGTCGTGATGCCGAGCATCCAAGGCGTCGACGACTGGATGCCCAACTGCGTGTCCGTGCCCTTCGACCCGCAGAAGGTGCCGCGGATGCCGCTGTGCCTCGTGACCCCAAGGCAGGAGAAGGGAGCCTACACGCGCGCCCTCGAGGAGCTGCTCCTGCCCTCGCACGGCACGTCGTTCTCCGTGAGCGAGGCGACGCAGCCGAAGGTCACGCCGTAGGCGCCAGGGACGTGCTGCGCACGCGAGACGGGGCGGCGGGGCCATGCGGCTCCGGCGCCCCGTCTCTAGCGGAAGCAGGTGGTGCGCTCGCGGTTTAGAAGTGCGTCCAGGGCTCGTGCGGACGACTCTTCAGGTAGCCCGCCTGCCAATCCCACTGGGGATGCGCCTTCAGGAAGGCGTCGGCGTCGAAGGGCACGCCGTCTGCGCGGCCGAAACGCGCCCACATGCGCACGTCGTCGATGTCCGCGGCCTCCGCGCACTTCCCGTCGACGGACCCCGCCGGATAGAACGGGATGTTCCAGACGCCGCCCGGGTCGTCGGCGAAGTACTGCGGATCGGCGTCGTAGTGGGCGCAGATGTTCCTCGAGGAGGGGCAGTCGTAGCCGAGATAGGGGTCGAAGGTGTCGGCGAGGATGAGCTTCGCCTCGTCGGCATCGACGCGACCGCGGAGATCGGGGATGATCTGCTTGAAGCGCAGGCGACGCGCGCCCGTCTGCTGACGCGGGTCGTTGTAGCCGTTGTCCACGCATTCGAGGTTGCGCACGCGCGGATCGTCGGCGGCGTTGCAGCCGAAGAGGAAGCCGTCCTTGGTGCGCACGAGCTGCTGGAACTGCAGGCCCTGCTCGTAGCGCGCCACCTCGCCGGTCTTCGCGTCGGCCACCATCCAGATGTTCGCGTAGCCGCCGTTGTTGCCCTTCTCGATGCGTTCGACGAACTCGTCGATGGAGTTCGCGAACTGCGCCGCGTCGCGAGCGCGCACATATTCGGGGATCTTGCCCTCGTCGTAGCCGCGGAAGCCGGCGATCGTCGTCTCGGTGATGGCGATGCCGCCGCTCGTGACGTAGAAGTCCATCATCGAGGCTATGTAGCCGGGAACCGTCTGCATGATGAAGCGGTTGCCCTGCTCGGGGTCCACCTCTTCGATGACGTTGAAGTTCTGGCCGGCCCAGAAGTCGTCGAAGGCCTCGTGGGCGATGACGGGGCGTCCGTCTTTGGTGTAGGAGCCGGTGGCCACGAATCCCGAGCAGTGGGAGCCCTTCGGGCCCGTCTTCGGCGGATTGTTGGCGTAGTTCGCGGCCACGAGCGGCCACCAGTAGTCCGTGAGCTCCATCCAGGCGTTCCAGCCGATGAGCCCGTCGAGGTCGATCTCGCAGCCGCCGTCGGTGGCTCCCTCGGCCATGCCCCGGAGCTCCTCCAGCTGATACTCCGGGATCTTGTCCTTGTGGAGCCTCACGGCGCTCTCCGCGAAGAACGAATAGGGCATCCCGAAGGTCTGGAGCGTCATGTAGTCGTAGACGCGAAGCGCTTCCTTGAGCGCGTCCGCCAGCAGGTAGCCGTGCTGGTAGCCGAGCTCATAGGGGGTGCCGGAGATCTTCACGTAGTGCCAGCCGTTGATGTCTTGCCGTGATGCCTTGGCCACGATCGCCTCGTGCTTCTCGTCGAGCATGGTCCGCTCCTTTTCCCGATCGCCTGCCTACCCCCGTCTTCTTATGAGGGCTCTTTCCCCGCGGGGGGATTCGAATTGCGGGGCCGTCGGGTGGGCGGCGAGGAGCGTGGAGATTGCGTGGCGACA
>CANQFP010000068.1 GCA_947599965.1 uncultured Atopobiaceae bacterium
GCGCCGAGGGCGCGAGCGGCGCGAGCGGCGCGTCGGGCGCGGTGGGCCCCACGAGCGCGCGCTGGGCGAGCACGCGTCCGGCTCGCGGCGAGCGCATGAGCTTCTCGCTTCGCCTCATGATGATGTTCGTCATCACCGCCCTCGTGACGGTGGTCATCCTCGTGCTCGTGCTGCGCATCCAGTTCGAGGGGGCGTTCCTCGAGTACTCGGCGGCGAGCGTTCGCCAGCTCGCGACCATCACGGCGAACGCCCTCGGCGAGGACTACGCCGAGAAGGGCACGTGGGACCACACCGCGCTCCGCGCCATCGTCATGCGCAACGCCGAGACCACCGACGTGAACATCCAGGTGCTCGACGCCGACGACGAGCTCCTCTTCGACGACATCCGAACCACCGACCCGCTCGCGAGCGTGCAGCCGGATGGCGACGAGGAGGACGTGGTCGAGACGCCGATCATCGCCGCCGGGCGCCACGTGGGCACGATCCGCGTCTGGACCTACGCGGACGAACCGTTCGTCACGAGCACCGGCGAGGCCTTCCTCGCCAACACCTACATCGCGGTCGCCCTCGCGGCCGGCTCGGCCATCGTCTTCGCATGGATCGTCGGCATGGTGATCAGTCGGAGCATCGCGCGGCCCATCGATCGCATCACGGCCACGGCGCGCGACATCCGCAACGGCAACCTCGCCGCGCGCACCGGCCTCTCCGGCACCGACGAGCTGGGCGAGCTCGGCGCCACCTTCGACGACATGGCCGCCAAGCTCGAGGCGGATCTGCGCACCGAGCACCGCCTCACCTCCGACGTGGCCCATGAGCTGCGCACGCCGCTCATGTCGATCATCGTGAACGTCGAGGCCATGCAAGACGGCGTGCTGCCCGCGGATTCGGAGCACCTCGAGCTCGTGGCGGGCGAGGTGAGGAGGCTCTCGCGCCTCGTGGACGCAATGCTTCGCCTCTCGCGCCTCGAGAACGGCACGACCCCCGTGAACGCCGAGGTCACCGACATGGTGGGCCTCGTGCGCACCATCGTGGCCGGCCAGGAGCAGCTCTTCGAGGACCAGGGCCTCACGCTGCGCTTCCGCCAAGACACCCAGCGCCCCCAGGTGCTCGCGGACGTCGACCGCGACCTCATGCGCCAGGTGGTGGTGAACCTGCTCTCCAACGCCATGCGCTACACGCCCGAGGGCGGCAACGTCGTGGTGGCCGTGGGGCAGGATCGCGACGACGTGCTCGTGAGCGTCACCGACACGGGCATGGGCATCGAGCAGGAGGATCTCGAGCGCATCTTCACGCGGTTCTGGCGCTCGGACGCGAGCCGCGAGCGGGATTCGGGCGGCCTCGGCGTCGGCCTCGCGCTCGTGCGCGAGATCGTGCATCGCCACGGCGGCTACGTCTCGGTGGAGAGCCAGGTGGGCCGCGGCTCCACGTTCACCATCCACATCCCGCGCCACCACGGACGGATCCCCGCCACGGCGAATTAGGTTGTGGACTCGGCGCGAGGCTCGCGCGCGGGGAGGGCGCGGCCGTGCCCCGAGCGTCTACAATGGCGCTGAGAGATCGAGCCAGCCTCGAGGCGGTCGCCGCCTTGATGTGGCAGCGAGGGTAGCCGCATACATCCGCTCTCCAGACGTCGCAGCTACGAGCCCCAAACGCCCCTCGCGCCACCGGCCGGGAGGTCCCGCCGGGGGCGGGGCCCGTCCCGCGTGCGACGAGCGCTTCGGGCGAAGCGAAGAGGGAGAGCATCGCCGTGACTTCACCCCAGTCCACGCCCGCGCGCCGCCCCGACGCCTCGGGCAAGGTACGCGACATCTACGACTGCGGCGACGTGCTGCTGATGGTCGCCACCGACCGCATCAGCGCCTTCGACTTCATCCTCCCCGACACGATCCCCTCCAAGGGCGAGGTGCTCACGCGCATCAGCGCCTTCTGGTTCGAGAAGTTCTCGGGCCTCGTGCCGAACCACCTGCTCTCGATGGACCCGGCGAACTTCCCGGCCGAGTTTGCCGATTGGAGCGAATGGCTGCGCGGCCGCGCCATGCTCGTGAGGAAGGCCGAGCCCATCCCCATCGAGTGCATCGTCCGCGGCTACCTCACGGGCAGCGGCAAGGCCTCCTACGATCGCGACCGCACGGTCTGCGGCATCGAGCTCCCCGAGGGGCTCACCGAGGCCTCCAAGCTGCCGGAACCGCTCTTCACGCCCTCCACGAAGGCCGAGCAGGGCGCCCACGACGAGAACATCTCCTTCGAGCGCTGCGCCGAGATCGTGGGCCTCGATCTCGCCGAGGAGATCCGCGCGCTCTCGCTCTCCATCTACGCGGCGGCGGCCGACTACGCGGCCGGGCGCGGCGTGATCATCGCCGACACGAAGTTCGAGTTCGGCCTCATCGACGGCCAGGTGACCCTCATCGACGAGGCGCTCACGCCGGATTCCTCGCGCTTCTGGCCCGCCGAGGGCTACGAGCCGGGCCGCGTGCAGCCCTCCTTCGACAAGCAGTACGTGCGCGACTGGCTGAAGGCCCATTGGGATTTCGAGGGCGAGCCGCCCCACCTGCCCGCCGACGTCATCGCCGGCACGTCGGCGCGCTACGCCGAGGCCTACGAGAAGATCGTCGGCGAGCCCTTCGCGCCCCTCGGCGCCCCTCTGGAGGAGGGCCGATGACGCGGCGCTCCGCGAACGTGTGGCTCGATCGCGTGGAGGACGCACGCGAGTGGGAGCTCGCGCGGCATGAGGGTGCCCCCGCGCCCTCTCAGGGAGCCCTTCGCCACGGCCACCATCGCCGCGGCTCCGAGCCCGCGCCGAAGACGCGCAACGCCCTCCGGCAGAACCTGCCCGGCGGCCTTCGCCCCGAGAGCCTCAGGGCCCTGCACGCCCTGCTTCCCGAGGTGACGCTGCACCTCATCGACCGGCAGAACGTCCGGGCCGACCGCGCCCTCACCGAGCTGGTGGGCACGGTGCTCGGCCTGCCCCTCGGCCGCGACCGCGGCCCCGTGACCGATTCCACCCCCAACCCGGCCGGCCCATCTTCGAGCCGCCGGTGACCCCGGAGCATCCATGAGCCAGAGAAACCCAGGAAACGACCGCACGATGAGGCGCGCCACCGGCCAGGAGACCGGCGGCTACACGCGCAAGGGCGCGAGCCGCGCCAAGCCGGCCCGCGAATCCGCCGCCACCGTCCACGTGGTCGAGGTGAAGGGCGGCACCAAGGACTACAAGTCCATGACCAAGGAGGAGCGCAAGGAGCAGAAGCGCAAGGATCGCGCCGAAGCCGACCGCTATACCGGCGCCTCCAACATCATCATGGAGCACGACCCCGTCTACAAGCGCCGCCGCAAGATCTGGTGGCTGCTCCTCGGCCTGGGCCTCGCCTCCACGGCGCTCGCCTGGGTCTTCTTCGTGGTCTTCCAGGGCGTGAGCGGCACCCCCGGCCTCATCGCCCTCATCCTCGCCTACGTCTTCATCATCGGCGGCTTCGTCTGGGACTGGCTGCGCATCCGCCCGATCCGCCGCGAGACCGACGAGATGGTCTCGCACTTCAACACCAAGCGCGTGCAGGAGATCATCGACGAGGACTACGAGGAGCGCCAGGCCAAGAAGGCCGCCAAGGCGCGCCGGCGCGGGCGCCCCGTGCCCGAGGACGCCGCCGGCCCCAGCCCCTCCGTCGACAGCCTGAACCCCGCCACCGCGCTCCGCGGCAACAAGAAGCGCGGCCGCGGCAAGAACACCGTCACCAAGCTCTAGCCCGGCCTCCGCGACGGCTCGTCGCGCGCGGCACTCCGGCCCCTACCTCGGGAGGAACCCATGAAGCGTTTCGAGATCCACGTGACCGGCAAAGAGGGCATCCACGACCCGGCGGGCGAGAACTCGCTCCACGCCCTCGCCAACCTCGGCTACGTGGGCGTCACGGGCGTGCGCATCGGCAAGTTCATCCAGCTCACCGCCGAGGACGGCGTCACCTGCGAGCAGGTGGAGGAGATGTGCCAGCGCCTGCTGGCCAACCCCGTGATCGAGGACTTCTCCGTCACCGCACGCGAGGTCTAGCGAACGTCGGCTCAAGCGAGAGGGAGGTTCGACATGCGCTTTGGCGTCGTGCAGTTCCCCGGTTCCAACTGCGACCAAGACGTGGTGCGGGCCCTGCGCTACCTGGGCTACCGCGCCGATTTCCTCTGGCACCGGGAGACGAGCGTCGAGGGCTTCGACGCCATCGTGCTCCCGGGCGGCTTCTCCTACGGCGACTACCTGCGCTGCGGCGCCATCTCGCGCTTCAGCCCGATCATGGAATCGGTGATCGCCGAGGCGGGGCACGGCCTGCCGGTGCTCGGCATCTGCAACGGCTTCCAGGTGCTCTGCGAGGCCGGCCTGCTCCCGGGCGCGCTCGTGCGCAACAAGGGCCTGAAGTTCATCTGCAAGAGCGTGCCGCTTCGCGTGGAGAAGAGCGTCTGCCAGTGGCTCGACCTCGAGCCGGGCACGGTGGTGGACATCCCCGTGGCCCACAACGAGGGCAGCTACTACGCCGATGACACGACGCTCGCCGAGCTCGAGGCCGAGGGCCGCGTGGTCGTGCGCTACTGCCGCCCCGACGGCACCGTGGTGCCGGGCGAGACCGCGCCCAACGGCTCCCTCCACGACATCGCCGGCATCTGCAACGAGGCGGGCAACGTCTTCGGGCTCATGCCGCACCCCGAGCGCGTGACGGACGGCGTGAACGGCTCGCGCGTGGGAAGCGCCTTCTTCACCGCCGTGGCCAAGCGCGTCGCGGCGACGGCCTAGGCGCCCGCGCACGCCGCACGCCGCACGCCGCGCTCCCGCTGCGCTCCCGCCGAGCTCCCGCCCCTTCGATCCTTCGAACCCGAGAAACACCGAGGTAGCCATGCCTGAAGATAAGGGAATCGCCCCCACCGTCACCAACGCGGCCGACCTCTCGAGCGCCAACGACCCCGCTCCCGTGGGCATGCCCGAGCTCCTCGACCCCGCCGAGGCGCCGGAGATCGCCCGGAAACTCGGCCTCACCCTCGACGAGTACGACATGGTGTGCGCGTGCCAGGGCCGCGTCCCCTCGCTCACGGAACTCACCATCTACTCGCTCATGTGGTCCGAGCACTGCGGCTACAAGCACTCGAAGAACGAGCTCAAGAAGTTCCCGACCGAGGGAGCCTGCGTGCTCCAGGGCCCGGGCGAGAACGCCGGCGTCATCAGCCTCGGCGAGGGCTGGGCGCTCTCGTTCAAGGCCGAGAGCCACAACCACCCCTCCGCCATCGAGCCCTACCAAGGCGCCGCGACCGGCGTCGGCGGCATCGTCCGCGACATCTTCGCCATGGGCGCGCGCCCGGTGGCCAGCATGAACTCCCTGCGCTTCGGCTCGCTCGCCAAGCCGCGCCAGCGCTATCTGCTCGACGGCGCCGTGGCCGGCATCGGCGGCTACGGCAACTGCCTCGGCGTGCCCACCGTGGGCGGCGAGATCTACTTCGACGACTGCTACGAGGGCAACTGCCTCATCGACGTCATGTGCCTCGGGCTCATGCGCGTCGAGGACCTGCAGACCGGCGCGGGCGCCGGCGTGGGCAACCACCTCGTGCTCTTCGGCTCCACCACCGGCCGCGACGGCATCGGCGGCGCCTCGACCCTGGCCTCCCAGGAGTTCGACGAGGCGGCCGAGAACAAGCGCCCGGCCGTGCAGGTGGGCGACCCCTTCGAGGAGAAGCTCCTCGTGGAGGT
>CANQFP010000069.1 GCA_947599965.1 uncultured Atopobiaceae bacterium
AGGAAGGTGTGCTCGCTGCCGCAGTGGGGGCACGTCTTGCCAAATTCCACGGTGGGGTAGTCGCGTTTGCAGTCCTCGCAAAACGTTACTGCGGGGATGGTCTCGATCTCGAGCTCAGCGTCGGCCATGAGCGGCTCCTTCTTCACGGCCCACTGCCAAGCGTCGCGCAGAAGCTCGTGCACCACGCCGGACACCTCGCCGATCTGCAAGGTCACGCTCTCCACGCGCGTGACGTCGTGTTGCTCAGCCACGGCCTTCACGTCACGGATGACGTAGAAGACGACCCCCAGCTCATGCATCGGGGGCCGCCTTCCGCGTCCGATTTTTCATTAAATGTGCCACGTTGCGACTGCGTCGCTGCTGCCTTCGAGCCCGCGCCTGTGCGGGCGCTAGGCCTCCGGCTCTGTGGCCGGTTGCGTGGCCGGCTTCGCGGCCTTCTTCCCCCTCCGGAGCCCCTTCGTCGCGATCTTCGCCGCGCGCTTGGCGGCGTAGGGGAGGATGTACTTGAACTTATCCTCCGAGCTCACCATGTGCGTGGCTTCGGGGTGGTCGCGCTCGAGATGGATCGCGTCGAAGGCGCACTTCGTCGTGCACATACCGCAGCCGATGCACTTGTTCTCATCCACGATCACGCGACCGCAGCTGAGGCAACGCGAGGCCTCGGCCTTCACCTGATCCTCGGTGAAATCGAGCGTGGGGTCTTGGAAGCCGTTCGGATCGATGGCCGGATCCAGCGGAACGGCGTTTCGCGAGGAGTTGTCGTAGCTCTCGGGCACGGTGATGTCTCCGGTGTCAAGCTGCGCGAACTCCCAGCGGTTGCGTCCGATGGTCATGTGGCCGCCCTGCACGAAGCGGTGCAGGCTCTCGGCCGCGAAGTGCCCCTGGGCGATGGCGTCGATGGCGAACTTCGGGCCGGTGAGCACGTCGCCTCCCACGAAGACGTCGGGCTCGGCCGTCTGGAACGTGAGCTTGTCGGCCTGCGGGCCGTTGCCGCGGCCGAGTTCCACCGCGGAACCCTCGAGGAGCTCTCCCCAGACGATGGCCTGGCCGATGGCGAAGATCACGCGATCGCACTCGACGGTCTTCGTCTCGTTTTCGTCGTAGCGGGGGTTGAAGCGGCCGTCGTCGTAGACGTGCGTGCACTTCTTGAAGACGATACCCGTGACCTGCCCGTTCTCGCCGACGAGCACCTCTTTCGGGCCCCAACCGTGAGAGATGGAAACGCCGTCTCCCATGGCCTCCTCGACCTCGAGATCGCTCGCGGGCATCTCGTCCGGCTGCTCGAGGCAGAGCATCTCGACGTCAGCGGCGCCGTTGCGCTTGCTCACGCGCGCGGCGTCGATGGCCACGTTGCCACCGCCCACGACCACGACGCGTCCCGTGTAGGGCGCCTGGCCGCAGTTGGCCTCGGCGAGGTAGTCGATGGCGGTGAGGCAGCCCTCGGCCTCCTCGCCGGGCACGCCCGGAAGCTTGCCTGCGGAGCAGCCGATGGCGATGTAGAAGCCCTTGTAGCCCTCGTCGCGGAGCTGCTGGAGCGTCACGTCCTCGCCCACCTCGACGCCGCAGCGGATGTCTACGCCGAGCTCGCGCAGGATGTCGATCTCGGCGGCCACGACGTCCTTCTCGAGCTTGTAGCTCGGGATGCCGTACTGAAGAAGGCCGCCCGGGAGCTCGTTCTTCTCGAAGACCGTGGGCTTATAGCCCATGGTGGCGAGGTAGTAGGCGCAGGAGAGTCCGGCGGGGCCGGCGCCGATGACGGCGATCTTCTCGTCCCAGTGGTCGCGGTGGATGCTCGCCGCGACCACGACCGGCGGCACGTAGCGGTTCTCGGCGTGGAGCTCCTGGTCGGCGATGAACTTCTTCACCGCGTCGATGGAGACGGGATCGTCCACGGTGCCGCGGGTGCAGGCGTCCTCGCAGGGCTTGTTGCACACGCGTCCGCAGACCGCCGGGAACGGGTTCTTCTGCTTGATGAGCTCGAGGGCCTCGCGATACTTGCCCTCCTTCGCGAGCTCGAGGTAGCCCTGCACGGCGATGTGCGCGGGGCAGGCGCCCTTGCAAGGAGCGGTGCCGCTCTCATGGGTGTTCACGCGGTTGTGGTCGCGATAGTCGTAATCCCATTTGTCGGGGCCCCACTTGGTCTCGTCGGGGAGCTCCTGCTTCGGGTACTCGAGCTCGTGGCCGGCCTTGTCGCAGAGCTTCTGGCCGAGCTTCAGCGCGCCCGCCGGGCAGTACTCCACGCACCGCCCGCAAGCCACGCACTTCTCCTTCTCCACGTGCGCCACGTAGGCCGAACGGCTCATGTTCGGCGTGTTGAAGAGCTGGCTCGTGCGGAGCGCGTTGCAGATCTGCACGTTGCAGTTGCAGATGGCGAAGATCTTGTTCTCGCCGTCGATGTTGGTCACCTGATGCATGTAGCCGTTGTCCTCGGCCCGCTTCATGATGGCGATGGCCTCGTCGGCGGTGATGTCGTGGCCCTTGCCGGTCTCGCGGCAGTAGTCGGCGAAGTCGCCGAGGCCGATGCACCAGCCGAAGTCGTCGTCCGCGCAGCCGTCGCCCTCGACCTTGCGCTGGGCCCGGCAGGAGCAGCGGCCGACTCCGATCTTGCCCTCGTACTTCTTCAGCCAGTAGGAGATGTGCTCGAGGTCCACCGATTCGTTCTCCATCTCGATGGCCCTCTCGATGGGGATGACGTGCATGCCGATGCCCGAGCCCCCCGGCGGCACCATCTGCGTGATGCCGGCGAGTGGGATGAAGGTCATGCGCTCGAAGAACGGCCCCACGTCGGGGTGATCTTGGAGGCGCTTGCTCGTGCGATCGGCGGGATCGGGCGATTCCTCCATGTTGAGGAGCTCTGCGATGCCCGGGACGAAGATGGGAAGCACGTAGTGGCGCTCACCCTGCGGCTTCACGCGACCGTCGTGGTCGTAGTAGTCGCCGTAGTTGTATTCGAGGAGGCCGATGTAGGCCATGTCGTCGATGAGCTTCTGGAACGCCTCGCGCCCGTCATCGGGCACGTTGCAGAGCGTGCAGAGCTCGTCGAAGGTGTAGTGCTTGCGCACCTTCATGTGGAGCGCCACATCGGCCATCTCGTCGGTGACGAGCTCGGCGAGGCCCCAATATTCCGGGTCGTCTGTGGTGATGCCGCCGAGCTGGTGCTTCGCGACATCGGTGATCTTGCGACCGAGCTTCAGGATCTTCGATCGCGCGTTCTTCTCGCCGCGATGGTTCGCGGGCCAGGTGCCATAGAGCTCCTCGAGGTTGCTCGAGGTGGAGGCCATCGCCTTCGCGGCGTGCTCCCTCATGGCCTCGGAGAGGCCGGCGCCCTCGGGCTGGTAGGGCTCAAGACGGTCGCGCTTGGTCTGGTCCGCCATCGTCGCTCCTTTTCCGGGTATTCGCGGCTATCGTTGCAGCTCTTTGCCTTGCCATGCTCGGACTTCGGCCTCGAGCCACGCGGCCCACGGCTCGATGCCCTCGCCGGTCTTCGCGCAGATGGGGAAGATCCGCGCGCTCGGATTGCGCATGAGGATCCGCTCGCGGCAACGCTCGAGGTCGAAGTCGAAGTAGGGGAGGACGTCGATCTTGTTGATGAGCACGACGTCCGATACCTCGAACATGAGCGGATATTTCAGCGGCTTGTCGTCGCCCTCGGGCACGGAGAGGATCATCGCGTTTCTCACGGCGCCGGTGTCGAACTCCGCCGGGCAGACGAGGTTGCCGATGTTCTCGAGGATCGCGAGGTCGAGGCCGTCGGATTCGAGACCCTCGAGGCCCTGGGCGCACATGTCGGCGTCGAGGTGGCACATGCCGCCCGTGTGGAGCTGGATCGTGCGCACGCCGAGCTCGCTCATGGCGCGCGCGTCCACATCGGAATCGATGTCGGCCTCCATGACACCGATCGAGAGCCGGCCTTGGAGCGCCACGATGGTGCGAGCGAGGGTCGTCGTCTTGCCGGAGCCGGGGGAGCTCATGAGATTCAGCAGGTAGAGGCCTTCGTTCTTCAGTCGCTCGCGGAGCGCGTCCGCGCGCCGATCGTTCTCCGCGAAGACGCTCTGCTTCACTTCGAGCACGCGAAGCTCGCCCACGATCGCCCCCATCACGTCGGTTGACTCATTCGTCCCGTGGAACGGGTCTCTGAAACTCGGTAATTGAAGTGTAACAAAGGCCCCCGACGCCCACGGGCGCCCCGGCCGACGGCGATTCAGCGCTCGGAATCGGCCTCGGAATCCTCCGGGAGTTTCGGCGCGGCGTCATCGAGAAGGTGATCCTCGGGCACAGCCGCCTCCGCCTCGCGCCGGGCGCGTTCCGCCTCGTTACGGGCCTTGGCCTCGCGCGATTCGCGCACGGCCTCCACGATCGCGCGGATGATCACGACGATCACGTAGACGGTGACGGCGGTGAGCACGATGACGAGCACGAGGAGGAACCAGTCCACGGGCCGCATCTGACTCAAAAACTCCACAGCCCGCCTTCCTGTCTTTTACCTGAAAACATCACGGGGTACCTGCCGCGTAACGCAAGGATACGGCAATGGGCGGAGCCGGATCGAAGCCGAAACGCGAGAAGGGGCGCGATCATGGTCCGCCACGGTATCGAGAGCGTACGCTCCAAGGACGTGCTCACGGGCACGCTCATCGCGTTCGTCATGGCGGGCGCGGGAACCCTCCTCAGCATCTTCGGCATCACCGGCGCACTCTCCGCCGCGGGCGTTTCCTCGGTCGATCTTGCGAACACTCCCATCCAGCAGGTGGCGAACGCCACGACCGTGCTCGCGGGCGGCGAGGTGGAGGACGCCCCGACCCCGCTCGAGCTTCACGGCGCTCCGCGCGTCTCCGGTCTCGGCCTCGTGGACGAGGCGGGCGAGCCCCTGCAGCTCAAGAGCGCGTCCAGCCACGGGCTCGGATGGTTGGAGGCCTACGCCGGCAGTCCGGCGCTCGACAGCCTGCGTGCGGATACCGGCGCGAACAGCCTGCGCCTCGAGCTCTACACCGGCGCCGAGGGCGGCCAGGTGAACGGGAACACCCCCGCCGACCTGCTCGATCTCGTGGGCGACGGCGTGAACGCCGCCACGCGCGAAGGCCTCTACGCCATCGTCGACTGGCACGTGCTGAACGACGCGAGCCCACTCGCCAACGTCGACGAGGCCCGGGACTTCTTCTCCACGGTGAGCTCGCGCTATGGTGCCCAGGGCAACGTGATATACGAGATCTGCAACGAGAGCGTGAACACCGTGCCATGGTGTGACGTGCGCACCTACGCCGATGACGTGATCGGTGCCATCCGCGCGAACGATCCCGACGCCGTGGTGATCGTCGGCACGCCGGCGGGGATCGATGCGAGCGAGATCGCCGCGCAGCCGCTCACCGGAACAGCGGGCGAGAACGTGCTCTACGGCCTCGACGCTCGCGACGGCATCTCCGACGGGCAGGACCTGCGGGTTCGCCTCGAGAACGCCGTGGAGAACGAGCTCCCGGTCTTCGTGAGCGACTTCGGCGACGCGCCGAACGCCTCAGCCGAGGACGGTAGCTGGATGGCCCTCGCCGAGCGGGAAAACGTGAGCTACAGCCAGGGAAGCCTCTCCGATCGCGATGAGGCGGCCGCGCTCGTGCGGAGCGGCAGTATCGACGCCAGCGAGACCGACATCCTGAGCAGCGACAACTTCAACGACAGCGGCAGCTGGGATCGCGCCTGCCTCCGCGACGCC
>CANQFP010000070.1 GCA_947599965.1 uncultured Atopobiaceae bacterium
GCGTTGCCCCACGTCTGCCAGGCGGCGAGCATGTCGCCCTGCATGATGGCGGGGAAGATGACGTTGTTGAACAGCACGGCCACACCACCCAAGATGAACAGGGTGATGATGGACGAGAAGCTGTCGCGAAGTGACCGTAAGTGGATCTGGTTGCCGATGGCCGTGGAGACCGCGGCGAACTTATCCATGAAGGACGAGCCTTCTGCCATTCCTCTCTCCTTTCCTCTCTTTCATCTCTCGTTTCGCTCCTCGGTCGGCTGCTGACCGGGCAGTCGTCCGAAGCACGGTGCCCTGTGCCCGCCTCCTCGCATACGCGCGGGAAAGACGCCCCTCAGACGGCTCGAGCACGGATGAGCAAGCCAAAGTATCGCTATGCCTTTTGAGCTGGAGCGATCCAATATGAGAGAACTGATCGTTCATCAGTCATCTCATAGACGGTGAGCATCTTCATAGTCGGAAGACCGATCGCTGGGCACGGTGCGCCTCAGGAAGCGCGGGGCTCCATGGCGTCGGTGAGACCGAGGAGCCAATCGCTGGAGACGCCGTAGACGGCGGCGAGGCGTTTGACGGCGATGGCGCCGGGCTCGCTCACCCCCTTCTCCTGAAGGGAGAGGGCGGCTTGGCTGATCTTGGCCCGGTGGGCCGCTTCGGTTTGCGTGAGGTGCTTGGCAGCCCGACCCATGCGAAGGCGCATCGAGAGTGCCTGGAGATCCTCGTCGAATTCGTCCATGGCCATGGTTGAGCTCCTGGAATCAAAGGGCCTTGCCGCTGACTGTAGGAGCTTTTTCCGCTGGTAGAGGGGCTTACGAGCCAAGTCGGAAAACATTTCCCGAGAAGCCCGCGCCAAGGCCTCCGGCCATGAAAATACTTTTAGCCCACGAGCGCGCTCATGGCCCGTGCCTAGCCGTCCATGAGGGTGAGTCGCTTCACTTCGTCGCGGTACGCGCGGCTCGTCGAGAAATCGAGTGCATAGACGAGGCCGTAGATGCAGTTGAGGATGTAGCTGATGGAGGTCTGGGAGTAACAGTTCGAGATCTTGCTCTGCTCGTCCTCAAGAGGCGGGATGCGCAGGTAGTAGTCGAATTCCTCGGGCGGCCTCGCCGAGGAGATGAGCGCGGTCCTGCACTGCCTGCGCCTGAGAATCTCGAGGCAGTTCCGCATGTGGTTGAACGTGAGCGTGCGGCCGGTGTAGGAGACGACGATGGCGATGTCGTTCGGCTTCGCAGCCATGGTCGAGGCCACGCGTTCGCCGTAGCTGTCGGCGATGGTGCAGGTGATGCCGAGGCTGATGAGCATGTTCGCGAAAAGGGTCACCTTGAGAAGCGACTCCCCCACCCCGTAGAGGAGGACGTTTCTGGCGCCGCGGATGTCGCGCGCGATGGCCTCGACGGTCTTCACGTCGAGCTCCTGGGAGCAGACGTCGATGGCGCGATGCATGAGCGAGGCCATCGAACCCGTGACCTCGGCCGACACCTGCCCGGAGGCGAAGGGGTAGTCGACGTCCACGAAGGAGCCGTGGGCTCGGCGGCGCTCGAGATCGGCGGCGAGCTCGAGGCAGAACTGTCGGTAGCCGCCGCAGCCGAGCTTCCGGCAGAAGCGCACGATGGTGGCCGGGGCGCAGTGGACGGCATCGGCCAGGGCGGTGATATCCATGGCCGGCACGTCGTCGGGATGCGCGAGCACGTAGTCGGCGATGCGTCGTTCGGCGTCGGTGAGGCCCTCCGCGCACGCGAGCTCTTCGAAGATCATGGCCACGCTCCCTGCGGTTTTCCGGGGGCCTTCCCGGGCGACGCGCCTCGCTCGCCCTAAGCCTCGGGGCCGATCACCTCGACGCCGCCCATGTAGGGCACGAGCTTCTCGGGGACGGTGATGGTGCCGTCGGCGTTTTGGTAGTTCTCGATGATGGCAGCCATGGTGCGTCCCACGGCGAGGCCGGAGCCGTTCAGCGTGTGCACGTAGCGCGTGCCCTTGAAGTTCGCCGGATCGCGGTAGCGGATGTTGGCGCGACGAGCCTGGAAATCCCAGCAGTTGGAGCAGGAGCTGATCTCCTTATAGGCCCCGTAGCTCGGCAGCCACACCTCAACGTCGTAGGTCTTGCAGGCGCCGAAGCCGAGGTCGCCGGTGCAGAGCGAGACGACGCGATAGGGCAGGCCGAGCTCTTGGAGGCAGCGCTCCGCCTCGGCCGTCATGGACTCGAGCTGGTCCATGGAATCGTCCGGTTCGGCGAACTTCACCATCTCCACCTTGTCGAACTCGTGCACGCGGATGATGCCGCGGGTGTCGCGCCCGGCGCTGCCGGCCTCCTCGCGGAAGCAGGGCGTGAAGGCCGTGTACCAGAGCGGGAGCTGGCTCGCCTCGAGGATCTCGTCGCGGTGGATGTTGGTGAGCACCACCTCGGCCGTGGGGATGAGGTAGAGATCGGGGCGCACGTGGTAGAGGTCCTCGTCGAACTTGGGGAGCTGGCCCGTGCCGAAGAGCGTGGCGTAGTTGGTGATGACGGGCGGCCACCACTCCTTGAAGCCGATCGAGGTGTGGAGGTCGATGAAGAAGTTGATGAGCGCGCGCTCGAGCCGGGCGCCGAGCCCTCCGAGCAGGTAGAAGCGCGCCTCGGCGAGCTTCACGCCGCGCTCGAAGTCGATGATGCCGAGCTCGGGGCCGAGATCCCAGTGCGGCTTCGCCTCGAAGTCGAACTCGCGCGGCTCTCCCCAACGGCGCACCTCGGGGTTGTCGTTCTCGTCCTTGCCGATGGGCGTGGAGGGGCTGGGGAGGTTCGGCAGCGCCGCCACGAGGTCTCTGAGCGCTCGCTCGGCCTCGTCGCGCTTCGCCTCGAGCTCCTCGATGCGCGCGTTGCCCTCGCGAACCTGCGCCTTCGCGGCTTCGGCCTCCTCTCGCCTCCCCTCGCGCATGAGCGTGCCGATCTCCTTGGACACGCGGTTGCGCGTGGCCTGGAGCTCCTCCACCTCGGCGATGGTGGAGCGACGAAGCTCGTCCAGCTCGAAGAAGCGTTCCTTGTCCCACGTGGCGTTGCGCGACGCCATCGCGGCATCGACCGCCTCGGGGTTCTCGCGCAGGAACTTGATGTCGAGCATGGGCATTCCTCGATTCATCGAAGGGCGTTGGAGCGGCGAGGCTCGCTCGCGCGCTTAGGGTTCTCGGAGCTCAACCAGTATAATCGCCCCTGTTGCACGCATGACCGCGCGGCGAGCCCGAGGGGGCCGTAAGCTGCGCTTTCTCGAAGGGCTGCCCGTGGAGTTCATCAACTGGCTGTTCGGCACGCGCGAGGGCGTGATCGCGCTCTTCGTGGGCGGCTTCATCATCGCGGCGTTGGTGGCGCTCCTGCTCGAGCGCTCGACGTCGAAACGGTTCTACAACCACGAGCCCAAAGAGGGCGAGGAGGAGGGCGGCTTCTTCGACGGCCTCTTCCATCTCTCCGACGATTCGGACGAGGGCGACGCGCAGTAGGCTCGCGCGCATGGTATGAGCGAAGGGATCTTCTCGGTGGCTTCGGCGTTCTTCTTCGATGTGGACGGAACCCTCATCTACCACGACCTCGAGCATCACGGCACCAAGGTCGGCGACGTCGTCGGGCAGTTGCCCTCCGAGCGCGTCCAGGAGGCCATCAGAGAGCTCGTGGCCGCCGGGCACTACGCCTTCCTCGCCACGGGGCGCGGCATGCACTCCGTGGAGCAGGACATCCTCGACCTCGGCTTTTCGGGCGCCATCACCATGAACGGAGCTCGCGCCCAACTGGGCGACAAGGTCCTCTTCGACGTGCGGCTCTACCCCGAGCAGGTCGAGCGCATGGCCGAGGAGGCCACGCGCCTCGGGCTCGCCATGGCCTTCGAGGGCCCCGAGGCCTCGATCATCTTCCTGCCACCGACGCTCGACGAGGGCTACGAGAACCCCTTCTACGAGAGCTCGATCGCGCACACCTTCGAGGAGCTGCGCGAGCTCTTGCCGAGCCTGAACTTCACGAAGGTCATCATCACCCGCGAGCAGGAGGAGCTCTATCGCCAGAGCCCCTACCTCGTGGAGAACTTCGTGCATCTCTCGAGCGGCTTCAAGTTCCACGAGCTCGTGCTCCCCGAGGTGGACAAGGGCTTCGCCCTGGAGCTCATGGTGGAGGCGCTTCCCGAACCGCCCGATCGCGTCTTCGCGTTCGGCGATTCGGAGAACGACCTCGGCATGATCAAGGCGGCCGACGTCGGGGTGGCCATGGGCAACTCCGAGCAGGTGCTGAAGGACGCGGCGGACGTCGTCTGCGAGAGCTCCGCCGACGACGGGGTGGCGCTCGAGCTCGAGCGCCTCGGCTTCATCAGTTAGGGGGCGAGGGGCGTGTACGAGCTCGTCCAACTCACCGATCGCTGCTTCTACGTGCAGAGCCCGGCGAAGATCGGCGTCGTCCGCACGGGCGAGGACGAGGTCTGCCTCATCGACAGCGGCAACGACAAGGACGCCGGGCGTCGCGTGCGCAAGATCCTCGACGAGCGCGGTTGGCACCTGCACGCCATCTTCAACACCCACTCCAACGCCGACCACATCGGTGGCAACCGCTACCTCCAGGGCCAGACGGGCTGCCGCATCTTCGCGCCGGGGATGGAGTGCGATTTCACGCGCCACCCGATCTTGGAGCCGTCGCTCCTCTACGGGGGCTATCCGCCGCGCGACCTGCGCCACAAGTTCCTGCTCGCCCAACCGAGCGAGTGCGAGCCGCTCACGGCGGAGGTGCTACCCGAGGGGTGGGAGATCGTCGAGCTCCCCGGGCACTTCCTCTCGATGGTGGGCTTTCGCACGCCGGATGACGTCGTCTTCCTCGCCGATTGCCTCTCGAGCGAGGCAACGCTCGAGAAATACGGTGTGACCTTCGTCTACGACGTGGCCGCCTACCTCGAGACGCTCGAGCGGGTGCGTGCGATGAAAGCCGAGATCTTCGTCCCGGCCCACGCCGACGCGACCGCGGACATCGCACCGCTCGCCGAGGCGAACATCGAGAAGGTGCACGAGATCGCGCGCCGCATCCGAGGGCTCTGCGCCGAGCCGACGAGCACGGATGAGGTGATCGAGGGCGTCTTCGGCTCCTTCGGCCTCGCGATGAGCTTCGAGCAGTACGCGCTCGTGGGGAGCACGGTGCGCTCCTACCTCGCGTATCTCCGTGACGGCGGCGCGCTCGACGTGCGCGTTTCGGGCGACCGCCTGCTCTGGGCGGCCACCGCGTAGCTCGCGCACGCCGAATCTCGGCATGAAAAAAGCCGACCCGAAGGTCGGCTTCTCATCCAAGTGTCCCGGGCGAACCGGCGGCGTCCTACTCTTCCACGGCCTGACGCCGCAGTACCATCGGCGCTCGGGGGCTTAACTTCCGGGTTCGGCATGGGTCCGGGTGTGTCCCCCCTGCCATAACCGCCGATTCGCCCGAGACGCTCAGCGCCAAAGATCGCTCCATGCACCCTGAGGGCTGCACAGCGCGCCGGATCTTTCGCCTCCAAGAATGAAATCGCCCACCTACCGGGTCGTTCCCAGAGGAAAAGGTAAGAGCTCGGCCAATTAGTACTGCTCGGCTAAGCGTGTTGCCACGTGTACACCTGCAGCCTATCTACCTCGTGGTCTACGAGGGGCCTTACCGAAAGGAGAACTCATCTTGGGACCCGCTTCCCGCTTAGATGCTTTCAGCG
>CANQFP010000071.1 GCA_947599965.1 uncultured Atopobiaceae bacterium
ACGAATCCGACCGTTGCCCCCTTGAATACCTGTGAAAAAGGGGTATTTTCAGGACGGCACACCAACCGCGAAACGTGAGGAACCAGCGTGAGCGATACGAAAACACCAGCTAGCGCACCCGAAACGCCCGCCGCGGCACCCGCCGAGCACGGCGAGATGGCGAGCCCGAACGCGCTTCTCAAGGTGCAGGACCTCTCGGCCTCCGTCGAGGACGCACAGATCCTCCACAACGTGAACCTCGAGATCGACCGCGGCCAGTGCGCCGTGCTCATGGGCCCGAACGGCGCCGGCAAGTCGACGCTCGGCCACGTGATCATGGGCGACGGCGCCTACACCGTGGACGGCGGCAGCATCACCTTCGACGGCGAGGACGTCACGGAGCTCTCCGCCGACAAGCGCTCGCTCGCCGGCATCTTCCTCTCCTACCAGGCGCCCGTGGAGATCCCGGGCATCCCGCTCTACAGCTTCCTCCGCACGATCTGCCAGAAGCGCCCCGAGCTCAAGATGAGCGCGCGGGCCTTCCGCCAGCGCGTGCGCGAGCTCGCGAAGGAGCTCGACATGGATCCGTCGTATCTCACGCGCGAGCTCAACGTGGGCTTCTCCGGCGGCGAGAAGAAGAAAGTCGAGATGCTCCAGCTGCTGCTCCTCGAGCCGAAGCTCGCCATCCTCGACGAGACCGATTCCGGGCTCGACGTGGACGCCCTCGGCATCGTCTCCCGCGGCATCGAGACCTATCGCCGCGAGTGCGGCGGCGCGCTCCTCATCATCACGCACAACACGCGGATCCTCGAGCGCGTGGCCGTGGACAAGGTGGCCGTTATGGTGGACGGCTCCATCGTCGAGCACGGCGGCCCCTCCCTCATCGAGACCATCGACGAGCAGGGCTTCGAGGCCTACGAGACGGGCGGTGAGGCGTGAGCGCGATGAGTGAAGCCACCCCGAGGAAGCGCTCCGAGGTCGCCGACGTCGATCGCTCGCTCTACGACTTCGTGAAGAGCGAGGAGGGCTACGAGCGCTTCGACGACGGGCTCTCCGAGGAGGTCGTGCGCGAGATCTCCGCGAAGAAGGACGAGCCCGCCTGGATGCTCGACCTGCGCCTGCGCTCGCTCGACATCTACGAGCACACCCCCATGCCCGCCAACTGGGGCCCCTCGATCGAGGGCCTCGACATGGCGCACATCTCCACGTACGTCACGGCCGGCTCCGAGCAGGCCACGAGCTGGGACGACGTGCCCGAGGACATCAAGGACACGTTCGAGCGCCTCGGCATCCCCGAGGCCGAGCGCACGAGCCTCGCCGGCGTGGGCGCGCAGTACGACTCCGAGCTCGTCTACCACAACATGCGCGAGGAGGTCGCCGAGCTCGGCGTCGTGTACTCGGGCATCGAGGAGGCGCTGCACGAGGGCTGGGAGGACGTGATCCGCGAGCACTTCATGAAGCTCGTGCCGCCCACCGACCACAAGTTCGCGGCGCTCCACGGCGCCGTGTGGAGCGGCGGCTCGTTCGTCTACGTGCCCGCCGGCGTGAGCCTGCCCTACCCGCTCCAGAGCTACTTCCGCCTGAACGCGGCGGGCGCGGGCCAGTTCGAGCACACGCTCATCATCGTCGAGCCCGGCGCCGACCTGCACTTCATCGAGGGCTGCTCGGCGCCGAAGTACAACGTGGCCAACCTCCACGCCGGCTGCGTGGAGCTCTTCGTGGGAAAGGGCGCGCGCCTGCGCTACTCCACGATCGAGAACTGGTCGAAGAACATGTACAACCTCAACACCAAGCGCGCGCGGGTGGAGGAGGACGGTGCGATCGAATGGGTGAGCGGCTCCTTCGGAAGCCACGTCTCCTACCTCTACCCCTCGAGCCTGCTCATGGGCGCGCGCTCGTCCTGCGAGTTCACGGGCATCACCTTCGCGGGCGGCGGGCAGGATCTGGACACCGGCTGCAAGGTGCACCTGGCGGCGCCCGACACGCGCGCCTCGGTGGCCACGAAGTCCATCTCCAAGGGAGGCGGCGTCTCCACCTTCCGGAGCTCGGTCGTGGTCACGCCCGCGGCCGAGCGCGCGAAGGTCTCCGTCTCGTGCCAGAGCCTCATGCTCGACGACGAGAGCCGCTCCGACACGATCCCCGCCATGGACGTGCGGAGCGCGACGGCGCAGGTGGGCCACGAGGCCACGATCGGCCGCATCTCCGACGACACCATCGCCTACCTCATGAGCCGCGGCATCGGCGAGGACGAGGCGCGGACGATGGTGGTGAACGGCTTCGCCGAGCCCATCTCCAAGGAGCTGCCGCTCGAATACGCCGTGGAGATGAACAACCTCATCAAACTCGAGATGGAGGGGGCGATCGGATGAGCGAGCGGACGACCGTGCTCACGGGCGTCGACGCCGCCCGCGCCCAGACGTGGAACCGGCTCGGCATCAACGAGACGACACTCGAGGTGCCGACGGACGCTGGTGCCGCGGGCTCTGGTGCCGCTGGTGCCGCGGGTGCCGCGGGCGAGCCGCCCGCGTGGGCGGCCGACGTGCGCCTCATCGCGGGCGCCGAGGCGCAAGGCTGGCTGGACGAGCTCACCTCCGAGCCCGTGAGCGGCGTCTCATGCGCCGAGGAGCCGCATGAGATCCTCGCCTTCCTGGGCGACGTGGCGGGCGAGCCGCTCGACGTGAGCGCCGCATCGCTCCTCTGCGAGGCCGGCACCGAGGGCGCCGTGACCGTCATCGCGGCCGGCGAGGCCGCCACGACGGCGAACACCTGCCGCCTCGTGCTCGAGGCCGGCGCCACGGCCACGGCGGACATCCTCGTCGCCCGGCCGAAGGACGCCATCCACGTGCAGAGCTTCGGCGCCACGCTCGCCGAGGACGCCTCGCTCACGCTTCGCGTGTGGATCCTCGGCGCGGCGAAGACGACGCTCGCCGTCGCATGCGACCTCGAGGGTGCGCGCTCCTCCTTCGCGAGCGAGCTTCGCTACCTCGCGGAGGGCGAGGAATGCGTGGACATCACCTACGACGTGCGCCAGCTCGGCCGCGACACCAAGGCCGCGATCGGCGCCTCGGGGGTTCTCACCGACCGCGCCGCCAAGACGCTTCGCGCCTCCATCGACCTCGTGCGGGGCTGCAAGGGCTCCGTGGGCTCGGAGAGCGAGACCGTGCTCGTGGCGGGCGAGGGCGTGCGCAACAAGACGCTCCCCGTGATCCTCTGCTCCGAAGACGACGTGCAGGGCGACCACGGCGCCACCATCGGCTCGCTCTCGCCCGAGCAGATGGGCTTCCTCTCGAGCCGCGGGCTCTCCGAGGAGGACGTCGTGGCCCTCGCGGGCCAGGCGATCGTCGACGACGCCGCGAGCGCGCTCGGAAACGACGCGCTCGCCGAGATCGTGGGCTGGACGCGCGCCGCGCGCGGGCCCGAGGCCGCCGCCCAGGCGGCGGACGCCGGTGCCCTCATCCACGGCACGCTCTGCGACGAGGCGAGCAAGGAGGATTAGCCATGGACGCTCGTTGCTCCGCTCCCCTGCTTTCCGCGGCCCGGGCGGCAGACATCGCCGCCAACCCCTTCGTGGCCGACTTCCCGCTGCTCGCGGCGCGCCCCGACATCGCCTACCTCGACAGCGCCGCCACGGCCCAGCGCCCCGCGGCCGTGATCGAGGCCGAGGCGCGCTTCTACGAGACCATGAACGCGAACCCGCTCCGCGGCCTCTACGGGCTCTCCGTCGAGGCCACGGCCGCGCTCGAGGAGGCGCGCGCCACCTTCGCCCGGCGCGTGGGCGCCGCCGATCCGCGCGAGATCGTCTTCACGCGAAACGCCACCGAGAGCCTGAACCTCGTGGCCAAGACCCTCGGCGAGCAGCTGCTCTCCGAGGGCGACGAGGTGTGCATCTCCATCCTCGAGCACCATTCGAACCTCATCCCCTGGCAGCAGATCTGCGCGCGCACCGGCGCCACGCTCGTCTGGCTCTACCCCGACGCCGAGGGGCACTTTTCGCCCGAGGAGATCGAGGCGAAGATCGGCCCCGCCACGCGCATCGTCTCGATCGCGCAGGTGTCGAATGTGCTCGGCGTGGAGACGCCCGTCGCCGCCATCGCCGAGCGCGCCCACGCCATGGGCGCCATCCTCATCGTGGACGGCGCGCAGGCCGTCTCGCACCTGCCGGTTGCCGTGCAGGAGCTCGGTTGCGACCTCTACGCCTTCTCGGCCCACAAGGCGCTCGGCCCCTTCGGGGTGGGCGCGCTCTGGGGGCGCCTCGAGCTCCTCGAGAGCATGCCGCCCTTCCTCACGGGCGGCGAGATGATCGACTCCGTCACGCAGGAGGGCGCCGTCTGGGCCCCCGTGCCCGAGAAGTTCGAGGCGGGCACGCAGGACGCCGCGGGCATCTACGCCTCCGCCGTCGGCCTCACCTACCTCGAGGAGGTGGGGCTCGAGGCCATCGCGGCGCGCGAGGAGGCGCTCACGACGCTTCTCATGGGCGAGCTCGCGAAGCTCGAGGGCGTTTCCGTGCTCGGGCCGTGCGACCCCGCCGAGCACCACGGCGTCGTCTCCTTCGACGTGGCGGGCATCCACCCGCACGACGTGGCGAGCCTGCTCGACGCCAAGGGCGTGGCCATCCGCGCGGGGCACCACTGCGCCCAGCCGCTTCTCGCCTGGCTCGGCCACCCCTCGGTGAACCGCGCCTCGGTGGCCTTCTACAACGACGCCGACGACGTGATGCAGCTGGTAGACGGATTGAAATTCGTCCAGGAGGTATTCCATGGGAGCCGCTGATCTCTACACCCCCGCGCTCTTGGAGCACGTGCAGCACCCCGACTACAACTTCGCGCTCGACGACGCGACGCACGTCCACGAGGGCGTGAACCCCTCCTGCGGCGACGACCTCACCGTCCACGCGCGCGTGGGCGAGGACGGGCGCATCGCGGAGGTCTCCTGGACGGGCGAGGGCTGCGCCGTCTCGAAGGGCTCGGCCGACATGATGGCCGACCTCATGGTGGGCCTCACGCCCGCCGAGGCGAAGGAGCTCTGCAACACGTTCGGCGAGCTCGTGCGCGGTGAGCTCGCGCCCGACGAGGCCGAGGAGGAGCTCGACGAGGCCGCCTGCCTCGCCTCGATCGCCCACATGCCGGCGCGCGTGAAGTGCGCGGAGCTCGCCTGGCGCACCTTGGACGAGATGCTCGACGGCGCATCCTCGCCGAGCACGACCGAAGACGGCTCGGAGCGGCCGCGATGAACGCGCGACTCTCGACGCGCGGGCGCCACGGGCTCCGCGTGATGGCCGACCTCGCCGGGCACGAGGGCTGGGTGGCCCTCGGCGCGGTGGCCGAGCGGCAGGGGATCTCGCGGAAGTACCTCGAGCCGGTGATGGCGGATCTCGTGGCCGCGGGCTACGTGGAGAGCCGGCGCGGCAAGGGCGGCGGCTATCGCCTGGCGAAGGCGCCCGCCGACTACACGATCGGCGAGATCCTCAGGGTCTCGGAGCAGCACTCGCTCGCACCCGTGGAGTGCCTCGACTGCGCGGGCGGCGCGATGTGCCCCCAGGCGCCCTCCTGCCCGACGCTTCCGCTCTGGACGGAGCTCGGGCGCATCACCTCGAGCTACCTCGATTCGAAGACCCTCGCCGACCTCGTGGCGTA
>CANQFP010000072.1 GCA_947599965.1 uncultured Atopobiaceae bacterium
CGGGCACGATAGCTCGCGAGGGCCTCCTTGGCCTCCGCATTCACGCGCTCGTACCAGCCGTTCTTGTAGAAGGAGCAGACGACGGGGTCGATGCCCACGTAGTTCGAGGGATCGGCGTTCACGGCATGTGCGCGGCAGCCGCCCGCGCACATGCTCAGGTACTCGCACTCGGCGCACTCGGGGTTGGCATCGATGAACGCTTGGACGCGGCAGTCCACGGCACTTCGATAGGCGGGATCCTCCATGGCCTCGGCGAGCCCCAGCTCCACCACGTTCGGGAACCGCGACGCGACCTCCTCGTTGCCCCCGAGGGGGATGCAGGGAAGGAGCGTGCCGTCGGGCGAGATGTAGGCGTGGAGCCGCGAGCTCACGCAGCACACCTGCGACGCGGGATCCGTGCAAGCCCGGTCGATGCCCGCGAAGTAATGCTCGGGGTCGTCGTTTCGCACGAGGAAGAACCCGCCGAGATTGAGGACCTTGAGGGGAAGGTCGTCTTCGAAGTAGCGGGGGATGTAGTCGAGGTAGATGCGGTTCATCTCCTCCTGCTCGATGGGCTTGCCGAGGCGATTCGACTCCCACTCGCCCACCGGCTCCACCGGGTTCGTCTTGAGGGTCAGGCATCCCCATTCGCCGAGCTTGTTGATGGATTCGCGGAGGACCCCCTTCGAGCCCTCGTGGATCGCCATCTCGGAGCCGGTGGGAAAGCCGCGCTCCCGGCAAAGCTTGAAGGCGCGTTCGACCTCGGCCTCGGCGCCCTCGACGCCGCGCATCCAATCGTGCCAGCCCACGCCGTCGAAGCTCATGTTGAACTCGGGGTGGATGCCCCGGGCCTCGAGCGCGTCGAGGAGCTCCGGCGTCACGAGCTTGCCGTTGGAGTAGATCTGTGAGATGCGGATGCCCTTCTCGAGGATCGCGTCCACGATCTCGAGGAAGTCGGAGCGCACGAGGGGCTCGCCGCCGGTGAGGGAGACCTCGAAGACGCCGCAGCGCTCGAAGTCGTCGACGATCTTCAGGCACTCCTCCAGCGAGAGCTCTCCGAGCTTGGCGTGCGGCGCGGAGAGGTAGCAGTGCTTGCAGCGGTAGTTGCACTTGCCGGTGATGGACCAGTGGATGCTGCGCACGTAGCGGCTCTCGTAGAAGCGGTACTCCTGCTCGGGGCGGATCCCCGTGGGCTCGTTCGGCTCGAGTTCGTGGAGCACGCCCATCTCGGCGAGCGCCTGGGCGGCCTCGCGGACCTTCTTCGAGATGAGGGGGAGGTCGAAGTTGATGGTGCCCGTGGCGAGGCTCGCGGCCTCGAAGGCGGTGCGATCGAGGAAGCCCGCCTCGCCCGTCTCGGCGTTCACGACGGCGTAGGGGAGCTTCCGCCAGCCGCGGAGCAGGACCTTGTCATTCAGCTTGTAGAACATGCTCGTCTCCTGTCGCCTACGAGATGGGGGTCAGATAGCGCTCGACCGCCGCGCCGGCCGCGGCCTTCGCCTTCTCGACCCAGCCGTGCTTGAAGAGCGTGCAGGTGGCGAGGTCGGGCCCGAGGTAGCGGCTCGGGTCGCTGTCGAGCGCCGCGCCGCGGCAGCCGCCGGTGCAGCTCAGCAGATACTCGCACTCGGCGCACTCGGGGTTGGCGGCAGCGAAGTCGCTCACGCGATAGTCGATGCACGTGAGGTAGTGCGAGTTCGTGAGGCAGTCCTTGAGGGGCGTCTCGAAGAGGTTCGGGAAGCCCTCGCGCGCCTGCTCGGCGTTGCCGGCCATCGCCATGCAGGGAAGCACCTGGCCGTCGGCCGCGATGTAGACCTCGGTGCGGGTGCTGCCGCAGAGCACGGTGGTCTCGGGATTGCCGCAGGGCTTCTCCACCGGCACCCAGTACTTCTCGGGCGCTGCGCGGCTGACGTTCAAGAAGCCACCAAGGTCGAGGAAGGGAAGCGGCAGGCCGTCCTCGTAATACTCGGGGATGTAGTCCAGATACACCTGGCAGAGCTCGTCGAAGTCGATGGGGCTTCCGAGCTCGTTCTTCGTCCACTCGCCCTCGTCGACGACGGGGTTCGTCTTCAGGCTCGACACCCCGAGGTCGGCGAGCTCGCGCACGGTCTCGCGGAGCACGCCCTTGTTGCCCTCGAAGATCACCATCGCGGCCGAGGTGGGGAAGCCGTGCGCGCGGCAGCGCTCGAAGGCCTTGCGGGTCATGGATTCGGCGCCGGGAATGCCGCGCATCCAGTCGTGCCAGCCCACGCCGTCGAAGCTCATGATGAAGGCGCAGGAGACGCCGCGCTCCTCGAGCGCGTCGAGGAGCTCGTCGGTGACGAGTGCGCCGTTCGTGTAGATCTGCGTGATGACGATGTTCCGCTCGACGAGGGCGTCCACGAGCTCGAGGAAATCGGAGCGCACGAGCGGCTCGCCGCCCGTGAGGGACACCTGGTAGATGCCGCATTCGGCGAGCTGGTCGATGACGTCGAGCGCCTGCTCGTGGGTGATCTCGCCGAACTTGGCGTCGGGCGCGTCCATGAAGCAGTGGCGGCAGCGGAAGTTGCACTTGCCGGTGATGGACCAGTGCGCGCACTGGATGAAGCGGTTGTCGAAGACGCGGTAGGCCTGCTCTCGATCCCGCTCGCCCTCGCCTCGCTCGCACGCCTCCAGGATGCCGGCCGCGGCCAGCTCCTCGGCTGCCTCGCGCACCTCGGGCGGGATGAGCGGGAGGGCGAAGTCGATGGTGCCCGTGGCGAAGTTGATGGCGTCCCAGTGGCGCTTGTAGACGAACGAGACCACGCCGCTCTCGCGGTCGACGAGGCCGTAGGGGAGGCGATCCCAGCCGCGAAGCAGGAAACGCTTGTTGAGCCGATAGAACACGGGGCTCCTTTCGGACGGTGCCGAAGCACGGTGCCGGCGCGCGGATGCGCCGGGTGGTTTTCAACGCGGTTCATTATCGTCAACCTCATGCCGTGCCGCCGCCCACCGGGCCGGCCGGATGGCTGCCGCGCACATTCATGTCGCGTGAGCAGGCATTCATGCGGAGATGCGCGCCGTGCCATGGGCGAATCGTGGTGGTGAGCGCCGCTCGCCGCAGCACGGAGGTATGAACGGGCGATGAGCCTGCATGAGCGCATGAGCGCGCCATCCTCGCCGAGTTCCGTGCGCGAGGTTCGCGGGCAAACGGTACTATACACAGCAGTTGATGAAGCGTCGTCTTTCGAGGAGGTGCCACCATGGATAAGAAGCAGATCGATCGTCAGTTCGACGGCATGAAGCTCACCGACCCGCAACTCGACCATGTCATCGGCGGCGTCAACCTGTCTCCGACACAGGCCGTTGACTTGGCTCGGGGGTTGGCGGTCAAGGCCGTCAAGAAGCCGCTTTTCAAGAAGTAGCCTGGCGCACGACGTCACCAGACGCACACGAGGGGAGGGATCCGCACCGTCGGGTCCCTCCCCTTTCGCCGCAGCCGACGCGCGCCGGCCGCCGCGCTAGCCGAAGACCAAGCCCGCCGGCGTGAGGTGGATGAAGTAGAGGACCTCGAGGAAGGCGTAGGCGCCCGCGAGGCCGAAGAAGACACCGTCCATGACCCGCGGAGAGACGCGGGCGAAGCAGCGGGCGAGGAGGGGATAGACCACCCAGACCACGATCGTCGCCGCCACGCTGTAGACGAGCGTGTTCTGCAGCACGATCTGTCCGAGGAAGTTGAAGGGCAGGTCGCGGTAGTCCCAGAGGTGGTAGTCGGCGTTCACGGCGAGTCCCGTGAAGAGGTCCACCGCGCAACAGACGGCCATGATCGCGAAGAAGCTCACGACGAGCGTGGGAAAGATGTGCCCCTTGAAGGCCTTGAGCAGCCATTCCTTGAAGGGGTAGAGCACGACGACGCAGAGCACCATCGCGATTCCCTCGGCGGGGTAGGGGTAGAGCCACTGGATCCAGAGCTGCGCGTTCGAGAAGTCGTAGTCGCCTTGGAAGATGCCGAGCACGATGAGCCAGCAGAAGGCGATCTCGCCCCAGTGCCCCACGAGCGAGGCGATGCAGTAGTAGATGCCGAGGTCGCGCCACCAGGGCCAGGAGAAACGCCGCGGAATGGGAACCGCGTCGCCGTCCTCGCCCGGACTCGCGCTCGCGCTCGTGGCGATGGGCTCCGTGAGGACCGCCCGCGCGTGCGGGGACGCCGGCACGTAGACGCAGATGGCGAGGGCGAGGGCGAAGAGCGCCGATGCGAGCCACGGATCGGCGGTGATGCCGCCCGCCGCCACGTCCACGATCGAGAGCCCGCAGACGATGCCGAGGGCAACCGGGATGAAGACGCGCGCCGCGCTCGAGCGGCACTCGATCAGCCAGAGGGAGACGGCCGAGATCGCGTCCATCCCGAGGATCCGCAGGAAGGTGAGGTCGTAGTCGACCTCATTCGGGTTCGCCGTGAGCGCGTAGCCGAGCGTGGCGACGATGAATGCGAGCAGCGCGGCCTCCACGAGCCGAAGCCCCACACCCAAGCTCTGCCTTTCGCTCCCCATGCCCTAACTATACGTGCCCAACGATGCTACCCTGCTCCATGTTCGTTATCGGCGCCCCAGAGGCGATATGAGAGGTAGTCCACCAACCATGGATGAACGAGACGAAGAGAGGCAGACCCCGGTCGCCGAGCCCGAGGGCTCCGGCGCCGCCGGTGCCGAGGATTCACCCATCGAGAACCTGCCGGAGACCGAGTCGCCGGCGCAGATGAGGAGCGACGTCGACGAGGCGAAGCAGCGCCTCGACGAGAACATCGACGCCATGGAGAAGCTCGAGCGCGTCGAGCTCTCGATCGACGCCGCCTTCGCCACCGGCAAGGCCGAGCGCAGCCGCATCACCCGCGCCGCGCAGCTCGACGCGGCCGAGGCCGTCGCCATGGCCGGAGTCGCCATGGAGTCCGACGAGGTGGCCGACGAGGCCTTCCGCCTGAACGTCATCGCCGGCCACTCCGGCAACCCCGAGCACGCCAAGGCGGCCAGGAAGCGCCTCCGCGCGGCCAACAAGGAGGCCAAGGCCAACCACAAGGCGGCCACGCGCGCCGCCAAGAACGCCTACGACGCGATCCGCTACTCGGACCCCAACACCATGGGATTCATGCGGTTCGTGCAGGTCTACTTCGCCATCGAGATCGCGGCGAACATCCTCCTGTTGCTGCTCACGCAGCGCGACAGCGTCGCCGGCGACGCGACGCAGTTCCTCGATTGGATCATGGTGATCCTCGCGGGCGTCGCCTTCTGGTTCTTCATCAACCGCTATAAGATCGCGCGGCCCTTCGCCATCATCATGAGCGCCATCGGCATCGGCTTCGTGGGCATCAAGCTCGCGGTGCAGGGCATGTTCCAGCTGCCGGTCTTCATCATGAACAGCGTCTTCTACGTCTTCCTGCTCTTCTACTTCATCTTCTCGAAGCGCGTGAAGGCGACGATGGTGAACGACCTCGCCAAGCGCAC
>CANQFP010000073.1 GCA_947599965.1 uncultured Atopobiaceae bacterium
CTCGAGTAGCGAGCGGTCGAGATCGCGCCGGAGGCGCAGCAACGCCTACACTTCGAGCGTGCCCCCTCGGGCGCTCACGGTTCGGTGTGGGAGGAGACCCCCATGTGCGGCATCGTCGGATACACGGGAAATCGCCCGGCGCTTCCCTTCCTCTTGAACGGCCTTCGCACCCTCGAGTATCGCGGCTACGACTCCGCGGGCGTGGAGCTCGAGGACGCCTCGGGCGAACTCCTCGAGGTGAAGTGCCGCGGGCGCGTCGCCGCGCTCGCGGGGCTCTGCGAGGGCCTCGACGCCCACCAAACAATCGGCATCGCCCACACCCGCTGGGCCACCCACGGCGAACCCTCGGATGCCAACGCCCACCCGCACCGGGATTGCTCCGGGCGCGTGGCCGTCGTCCACAACGGCATCATCGAGAACTACCAGGAGCTCGCCGCCGAGCTCGCCGAACGCGGGCACTCCTTCAAGAGCGAGACCGACACCGAGGTCATTGCGCACCTCGTGGAGGAGGAGCTCGCGGGCGCCGCCGAGGGCGACCTCGCGCTCGCCCTCTCGCTCGCCGCCTCGCGCCTCACGGGTTCTTGGGCCATCGCCTGCGTCTCGGCGGACGCGCCGGGGGAGATCCTCTGCGCGCGCAAGGGCTCGCCCCTCGTGCTCGCCTCCACCGCCGACGGCGCCTACGCCGCCTCGGATGTGACGGCGCTCGCACATGTGACCTCCCACGTCATCAACCTCGACGAGGGCGGCATCGCGAGGCTGTTGCCCTCGGGTGAGATCCGGGTCTTCGAGAGCGACCTCACCCCCGTCGCCGAGCCCGGCACCTTTGACATCGACTGGAACGCCTCGGCGGCCACGCTTGGCGGCTACCCCGACTTCATGGCCAAGGAGATCGCCGAGCAGCCGGAGGCCATCGAGCGGCTCCTCGAGGGCCGGCTGGGCGATTCCGGCATCGTCCTCGACGAGCTCAGCCTCACCCCCGAGGAGATCGCCGCCATCGATCGCATCTACATCGTGGCCTGCGGCACCTCCTGGCACGTCGGCCTCATCGCCCGCGCCTACTTCGAGCGCTGGGCGGGCGTCCCCACGACCGTGGAGTGTGCGAGCGAGTTCAACTACGAGGAGGTCCTCACCACCGACCACACGCTCTGCGTGATCATCACCCAGAGCGGTGAGACGGCCGACACCCTCGCCTCGGCGCGCAAGATGCGTGCCGTGGGCGCCAAGGTCATCGCCATCACAAACGTCCTCGGCTCGACGGCCGCCCGCGAAAGCGACGGCGTGATCTACGTGCAGGCCGGCCCCGAGATCGCCGTGGCCTCCACGAAGGCCTACACGGCCCAGCTCGTGGCCTCGGCGCTGCTCGCGCTCTTCCTCGCGCGCGCCAATGATTCCATCTCCCTCAAGGAGGTACGCGCCCGCTACCGCGAGATGCTGCGCGTGCCCGAGCTCATCCGCATCGTGCTCTCCCGCGCCTGGCAGGACGAGGTGGCCGCCCGGGCCTTCGTCGACGCCGGATCCTCGCTCTTCCTCGGTCGCGGCCTCTCCTCGACGACGGCGCGCGAAGGCGCGCTCAAGCTGAAGGAGATCAGCTACCTCCACGCCGAGGCCTATCCGGCGGGGGAGATGAAGCACGGGCCCATCGCGCTCGTCGAGCAGGGCTACCCCGTGGTGGTCGTGGTGCCGGAGAGCCCGGTGCGCGACAAGACCATCTCGAACCTCCAGGAGGTGAACGCCCGCGGCGCCTGCGTCATCGCGCTCGCCACCAACGGCGACGTGCGCGTGGCCCAGCTCGCGGACTACCTCCTGCTCGTGCCGCCGGCGCCGGAGTGGCTCTCGCCGGTGGTGGACGTGGTGCATCTGCAGCTCCTCGCCCGCTACGTCGCGCTCGCCCGGGGCTGCGACGTCGACAAGCCCCGCAACCTCGCGAAATCGGTGACGGTGGAGTAGATGGGTCGGCTCCTCATAGGCGTCGACCTCGTGGAGGTGGAGCGCATGGCCCGCGCCCTCGCGCGCACGCCGGGCCTGAGACGACGCCTCTTCACCGAAGACGAGATCGCCTACTGCGAGGGGCGGGCGCGGCCGGAGCAATCCTACGCGGCGCGTTTCGCCGCCCGCGAGGCCGTCTTGAAGGCCCTCGGCTGCGGCTTTTCCGGCGTGGGCTGGAAGGACGTCTCGGTGGCCGTCGACTCCGATGGGCGCCCGGAGGCCGTGCTCGCGGGAGCGGCACGGGAGCGCGCGGACGCCCTCGGGGTCGAGGAGGTGGCGCTCTCCTTGAGCCACACCGAGAGTGTGGCCTGCGCCAACGCCGCGCTCATCACCCGAGACGTTCGACCGGCCAAGCGCGAACGCCGCGATGGGCGGGAGGCCCTTGCGTCATCATTCAAGGAGGCGCGCTCGATCGTGTTCGAGCTCGAGCGGGCCCAGAGGGAGGCCGAGGAGGCGCGCCTTTCCGAGGAGGCCTCCGAGAGCCGATCGGCGAGCGAGGAGTAGGGGCTTCCATGCAACCGGTGCTGAACGTCGAGGATGTGAAGCGGGTGGAGCAGGCCCTCACCCTCGAGGGGGTGAGCCTCGCCGAGCTCATGCGTCGTGCCGGCCACGCCGCTGCCCAGGAGGCCGTGAACGAAGAGACGCCGGGCAGGGTCTGCGTGCTCGCAGGCTCCGGCAACAACGGCGGCGACGGCTGGGTGGCGGCCGAGCTGCTCAAGCGCGCCGGCGTCGACGTCACCGTCGTCTGCCCCGCCGAGCCCTCCACCATCAAGGGCTCCCTTGCGCTCATGGTGGCCCGGAGCGCCGTGGCGGCCGGCGTGCCCTACCGCCCCGGCCCCTCGGCCGACGAGCTCGCCGAGATCGTCGCGGGTGCCGACGTCGTCATCGACGCCATGCTCGGCACCGGCTTCGAGGGCGAGCCGCGGTCTCCCTTCGACCTCTGGATCGACGTGGTGAACGGCTGCTCGACCAAGGTGGTCTCCGTGGACGTGCCGAGCGGGCTCTCGGCCCAAACGGGCCTCGCACCCGCGGGCGCCGTGGTGGCCGACGTCACCGTGACGATGCTCTGCCTCAAACCCGGCCTGCTCTCGGACGCCGGGCGCGTGCTCACCGGCTCCATCGTGGTGGCCCCGCTCGCCACCCAGACCTCCGACCTCGTGCTCGAGGCCGATCCCGTGGCCTGGCGCCTCGATCTCGCCGATTACGGCGATTGCCTCCAGGCGGCCCGGGCCGACGTCGATAAATACACCCGCGGATCGGTGCTCGTGGTGGCCGGATCGGTGCCCTACATCGGCGCCGCCGTGCTCGCCGCCCGCTCCGCCGCGCGCATGGGCGCCGGCTACGTGACGCTCGCCGTGCCGCAGCCCATCGCCACCGTCTGCCGCACGCACCTCGTGGAGATCCCCGTGGTGGGGCTGCCCGCGACCGGCGCGGGCACGTTCTCCGCCGCGGCGAAGAACGAGATCCTGCGCCTCGCGCGCGAGCGCTCCGCCGTGGTCGTGGGTCCGGGGATCCAGCCCAACGCCGACACCGAGGCCATCGTCGAGGCGCTGCTCGCCACCGACCGCCCGCTCGTCGTGGACGCGGACGGCCTGAACGCGCTCGCCCGCCTCACATCGAACCGTCTCGATCGCTATCCCGAGATCATCCGCCGGAGCGCCCCGCTCGTGCTCACGCCGCATCGTCGGGAGCTCGGGCGCCTGGTGGGCCAGGCAGCCCACCCGCCGGCGTCGCTCGCCGCCGCGCTCGAGGCCGCGCGATCGATCGTCTGGGCCGACGGCGGCTCGGAGCTCTGCGTCGTCGCCAAGGGCGCTGCCACCGCGTGCGTGGGCGTCGACCTCGCGTTTCTGCCGAATCCGGGGCCGCCGGCGCTCGCCACCGCGGGAACGGGCGACGTGCTCTCCGGCGTCCTCGGCGCGCTGCTCGCCACCGGAGGGCGCGACGTCGAATCGCTGCCGAAGCTCTGCGCCTTCGGGTGCGAGGTGCACGGTCTCGCCGGTCACCTCGCCGTCGAGCGCCGCGGCTCGCGCGGCGTGATGGCGGGGGACGTCTCCGAGGAGCTCGGGCTCTCGCTGGACGCCATCGAGGAGCAGATCCTCGCCGCCGAGGGGGAGGCGCTGTGAGCGTCGACGCGCCGGCAAGCCCCGAGACCCGCTGGGCGTGGGTCGAGGTCTCCCGCTCCGCCATCCGCCACAACACGCGGGCGTTCAGGGGGGTCCTCGAGCGCGGGCAGAAGCTCATGGCGGTGGTGAAGGCCGACGCCTACGGCCACGGCGCCGCCCAGTGCGCCCGCATCATGGCCGCCAACGGCGCCGACTACTTCGGGGTGGCGACGGTGGACGAGGGCATCGGGCTTCGCCAGGCGGGCATCGACCGACCCATCGTCATCCTCGCCGAACCGCCCATCGATTCCGTGGGCCTCATCGTCGACTTCGACCTCGAACCCTCCGCCTACCACGAGGACTTCGTGCTCGCCCTCGGCGAGGAGGCCGCGAGCCGCGACGTCGTCGCCCGCTACCACGTGCCCGTGGACACCGGCATGACGAGGATCGGCCTCCCGCCGGCCGAGGTCGTGGAGTTTCGGCGGGCCGTGGGATGGCATCGCGGAGTCTCCTGCGCCGGCACCTTCACCCACTTCGCCACGGCCGAGGTGCCGAGGGATTGGGACTTCGAGCTCCAGGTGAAGCGCTTCTCCGACCTCATCTACACGCTCGAGGCCGAGGGCATCGACCCCGGGCTCGTCCACTGCGACAACACGGCGGCGACGCTGCTCCACCCCGAGACGCACTTCGACATGGTGCGCGTGGGGCTCGGGCTCTACGGGCTCTACCCGGCCTCCAACTGCGAGAGCCTCGTGGATCTTCGCCCGGCCATGAGCGTGCGGGCGCGCATCACGCGGGTCGTCGAACCGCCCACCGGCGCCGGCGTCTCCTACGGGCTCACCTACCGCCTCTCCCGGGCCAACGTGCAGATTGCCACCATCCCCCTCGGCTACGCCGACGGCTACGCGCGCACGCTCTCGAACCGCGTGGAGGTGCTCGTGGACGGCATGCGCTGCCGGCAGGTGGGAAACATCTGCATGGACCAGTGCATGTTCGCCGTCGAGGTGAACGGCGCGCGGGAGTTTCGCAAGAGCCATCCGGTGCGCGAGGGCCAGGTGGTGACGATCATGGGCGCGGACGGCGACTACGAGATCTCCGCCGATGAGCTCGCGCGGCTTCGCGGCACCATCTCCTACGAGGTGTGCTGTGATTTCGGCCTCCGCCTCGAGAAGGTCTACGTCTGATGCGCCGGTGCACCCCGTCTTCGCGCGGTCGCTCGGGCTTATGTGCCGAGCACACCGCGCCCTCGCGTCCCCGTGAATCC
>CANQFP010000074.1 GCA_947599965.1 uncultured Atopobiaceae bacterium
GCCTTGAGCGCGGCCTCGTCCTCGATCTTGGCCACCTTGCGGCGGGCGTAGTCCTCCACCTCGGCGGCCTCCTTCACCTTGCGGTCGATGACGCTCTTGATGTGGTCCTCGCGGAGGCTCTCGAGCTTCACGTCGCGCGCCTCGTGGCGATCCTCGTGGAGAAGCTCGCGCTCCTCGCGGCGGAGCTCCCGCTCGTCGGCGTGCTCGATCTTGCGCTCCTCGCGATCCCCGCGGCGAAGCGCCCGCTCGGTCTCGCGATCGTCCTTGCGCGCCATGTGCGCGGCCTCGCGGGCCTGCGCGTGCTCGGCGTGCTCGAACTTGCGCTCCTCCCGCAGGACCTCTCGCTCTTCCTTGCGCTCTTCGCGGCGCTCGTGCCGCCCTTCACTCGTGCTCATGGCTGCTCCTTCGCTCTCGGAGGTGGTTCGCAAACTGCGCGTTCCTCGGGTTTATCCCCTCCGAGCGGAGCCTCTATCTCGCCGCGTGCCGATCCATGAGCCGTCCACGCGCCAAATCGCCGCGAGCGGGGCGGCGTGCGCGTGCGCCGAGCGCCGGCCCCGGCCTAGCCCAAAAGCTCGCTCGGGATCTCCCGCGGGTCGGGCTCCCAGACGTAGGAGCCCTCCTCCCCCACCTCGGCGATGATCTTCTCCACCGGGCACACGTAGTACGTTGCCTTGCCGCTCACGCAGACCGTGCCGTCGGCCGTCTCGAGGGTGCCCTCGCCCTCGAAGGTGCGGTGCGTCTCCCTCGTGATGCGCGCGTGGCAGTAGAGCGGCTCGCCGAGGGGCGTCGGGCGGTGGTAGCGCGTCTCGAGCTTCATCGTCACGCCCCAGAGGTCGGGGTGGCCCACGATGAAGGCGCGGCCGATCGTCTCGTCGAGCATGGCCGCCGCGATACCGCCGTGGAGGCGCCCCGGATAGGAGAGGTGCTCCTCGCGCCCCGTGAAGATGCCGACGAGCTCGCCCGTCTCCTCGTCCTCCACGAACTGCGCGTGGAGCCCGACGGGGTTCTCGCTGCCGCAGACGAAGCAGCCGTCGTTCACGCATTGGTTCTTCAGGTGGCCATGATGATGCCCAGCCATGGTGCACACGCTCCTCGCAAAGACTCGCAACGCTCGCTCGCGCCCGGCGGCCGGCAAGGCCGCCCGCGAGCCTCAGTTCTCGAAATCCAGCGCCTCGACGCGCTCGAAGATGGGGCCGATGCGCCCGAGGAAGGTCCACGGGTCGAAGATCGGCTCCAGCTCCTCCGCCGAAAGCGGGCACTCCGGGTCGGCCGCCAGGCGCTCGGCGAGCCCCGGCCCCTCCTTCGCCTGCTGCACGTCGCCCCAGACGGCCATGGAATTCCGCTGCACCACGGCGTAGGCGTCCTCGCGCGAGAGCCCGCGGTCCACGAGCGCGAGCAGCACCTTCGAGGAGAAGATGAGCCCGCGGGTGCGGTCGAGGTTCGCGCGCATGGAGGCCGGGTAGAGCCGGAGGCCGTCCAGGATCCAGCGGAGCTTCTCCGCCATGTAGTCCAGCGCGATGAAGCTGTCGGCCAGCGCGATGCGCTCGGCCGAGGAGTGCGAGATGTCGCGCTCGTGCCAGAGCGCCACGTTGTCGAAGGCCACCTGCGCGTTCGCCTTCACCACGCGCGCCATGCCGCAGACGCGCTCGGCGGTGATGGGGTTTCGCTTGTGCGGCATGGCCGAGCTGCCCTTCTGCCCCTTGGCGAAGGGCTCCTCGGCCTCGATGGTGTCGGTCTTCTGGAGCGCGCGCACCTCCGTGGCGATGCGCTCCATCGTGGCGGCGAGCGTGGCGAGCACGCCGGAGAGGTAGGCGTGGTGGTCGCGCGAGACGATCTGCGTGGAGAGCGGGTCGGCGGCGAGGCCGAGGTGCTCGCAGACGTAGGCCTCCACGCGCGGGTCGATGCTCGAATACGTGCCCACGGCGCCGCTGATGGCGCCCACGGCCACGTTCCTGCGCGCGTCGAGCAGGCGGTCGAGATCGCGGCGGAGCTCGAAGGCCCAGCTCCCGAACTTGAGGCCGAAGGTCATGGGCTCGGCGTGGATGCCGTGGGTGCGCCCGACGCAGAGCGTCTCGCGCTCCTCGAGCGCGCGGCGGCGGCAGATGCGCCCGAGCTCGCGCACGTCGGCGATGAGGATGTCCGTCGCCTGGACGAGCTGGTAGCAAAGCGCCGTGTCGCCGAGGTCGGAGCTCGTCATGCCGTAGTGGATCCAGCGGCTCGGCTTCGCGCCGGAGAGCCCCGCGGGCAGCTCGGGGCCGCCGGGCTCGCCCGCGCCCTCGGGCACCTCGGCGTCCACGTAGGAGCCGAGGTTCGTGAGGAAGGCGATGACGTCGTGGTTGGTCACGGCCTCGATCTCGTCGATCTCGGCGGCCTCGAAGTGCGCGTGCTCGCGGATCCAGCGCGCGTCGGCCTCCGTGATGCCGCATTCGCCGAGCTCGGCCTGCGCCTCGCAGGCGAGCACCTCCACCTCCTGCCAGACGGCGTACTTGTTCTCGAGGCTGAAGATGTGGCCCATCTCGGGGCGCGTGTAGCGATCGATCACGACGCTCTCCTTCGGTGTCGAAGCGCGGGGTGCGGCACCCCTATCCTAGCCCGCCCGACGCTCTACCATGGGGGCGACGGAGAGCCCGCGGATCCTCGGGGGGTGCCATGGAGGTCTTCTATCCCAGCTGCAACTTCGCGCGCATCTCGCCTCGGGCGGCCAAGAGCCTGCGCCTGCAGATGAAGGGCGCGATGGACGTGGCCGGCTGCTGTTTGCGCGAGAAGCGCGTGCTCGGCGAGGGCGACGTGGGCATCTATATGTGCCAATCCTGCCGCGAGCACGTGCAGGGCGGCTCCACGGAGAGCCTCTGGCCGTGGCTCCTTCGCCAAGGGGACTTCGCATGGCCGCGCTACGACGGGCTTTCGGTCGTCGTCCAGGACTGCTGGCGCGACCGCGAGCACCCCGAGGTGCACGAGGCCGTGCGCGAGGCGCTCCGGCGCATGGGCGTCTCCTGGGCGGAGCCCGCAGACGCCCGCGAGCGCGCCACCTTCTGCGGCACGCGCCACGTGGAGCCCCGCACGCCGCGCCAGGCCGAGCTCATGGCCGAGCACCCCGATTTCCACGTGCGCGACATGCCGAAGGAGACGCAAGCCGAGCTCATGGCCGAGCGCGTCCGCGAACTCCAGGCCGCCGCGCCCGCCGGCGAGCCGCTCCTCGTCCTCACGTACTGCAACGCCTGCACGCAGGGGATCGAGCTCGGCGGCGGCGCCGCGGTGCACCTCGGCGAACTCGCCATGGGCACGTACGCGGCGCGGTAGGCTTATGCCATGAGCAGCGAGAACCCCCAGGAAGCACCCGCCTCGGAGCCCGAGCTCGCGCCCGAGACACCCGCCGCACCCGCGGCGCGGATCGCGCGTCGGCCCATCCTCGACGCCGGCATCGCGCTCGTGGTGCTCGTGGTCACGTCGCTCATCGTGCTCATCACCACGCGCTCCATCGGCATCTTCGGACCCGAGCCCAACGCCGACCCCACGCTCGATGCCACGACCGCCTACGGCATCGCCCCGTGGCCGCAGATCGCCCGCGTGGCCATCGCGTTCGCACTGCCCGCCATCATCTGCGTGGTGGTCGTGGTGCTCCGCGACATGGAGCTCTCCCGCGGCACCCGCTACGCCTACTTCTCGCTCGCCACCATCTTCTTGGCCTACGCCATCACGCTCGCCGTGATGGCGGCGACGGGCGATCGCGAGGCGCCCTCCACGATCGCGAACCTGCACCGCATGGCGATGCTCGCGAACCCGGCGGGGCTCCTCATCACGGCCGGCTTCGGCTGCTGCCTCGGGCTCTCGCTTCCCGCCGTGCGCAAGCGCTCCGTCTTCCGCCGGCGCCATCGCGTGCGCCGCTCGCGCCGGCGCGTGACGTTCTACGTGCTCACGGGCCTCGTGATCTCGATCGTGCTCTACATGATCGCGGCCATCGGGCCCCTCTCCGACGACCCGGCGCCCTGGGACGCGTGGTTCCGCGACTTCGTGACGCTCCCCGCCATCGCCTACCAGGCGACCACGCTCACCGTGGCCATCGCCGGACGCTTCCTCGAGGTGCACCTCGTGCCCTCGGGTGCACGCGGCGTGATGGTGGCGCTGCCCCTCATCGCGTGGGCCGGCATCGCCGTCACGAGCGCCGTGACGGGCCTCGAGGGGCTTCCCGCGGGCTTCGGCTGGGTGCTCCTCGTGGTGGTGCTCTTCTGCGGCCTCGGCGTCCTCCCCGGCATCGTCATCGCCGGCATGCGGGATTAGCGCTCGAGGGCTGCGTTCACCTGCTCCTCGGTGAGGAGTTCAGGGGTATCGACCTCCATATCGAGGGCCAGAGCGAATTCGGCGATCGATTTGAGCGTGAGGTTGGAAGAGTTGAGCCGATGATTGAGGGCAGAGGCCGTGAGCCCCATCTTCTTGGCAAGATCCTTCAGCTTCATGTGCCGCCTCTCGACTTCCGCGAGCACCTGACCTTGGAAATCCATGGACAGAAGCGCGGCGTAGGTCTTGGCCGAGATCTCCTGAAAATGGTCAAGCCCCAGGATTTCTTGGGTCTGACGGCGCATGTCCATGATGCTCATCGTCTTCCACCTCCTCTCAATGACAATGGTATGTGTCCATACCAGTATAGTTTACTTATATCTCAACTCCTGTGAAGCACGTGATGCATCGGAGAAAAGCGTAATCGTTTACGCAGGGCGGTAAACCAGAGGGCCCCGGACGGTGTGTCCGGGGCCCTCCCCGCTAGGTTGAGTCCCGGGTCAATATGGGACCGGAACCCGAAGTTTGGAACCGGAGCGCTCGGAGGCGGATGCCTGGGAGAGGCTCCGGGTGGCGGGGTCTGCGCTCACGCGCTCGCCCCGCCCAAGGGGTGTGGGTGGGAGCCCGAAGGCTCCCACCGGGGATTGCTAGCGCCTAGAGCGTGGGGCCGTTGGCCACCGCGTACCAGGCCGTGCCCTCGGGGGTCCAACCGTAGATGTTGGTGAGGGTCTGGACCTCGTTGGCGTCGGTCGTCCAGAGGTGGTTGCCGACACCGCCGTTGGCGGTCGCGTGGCTGTTGTAGACGCGCAGCACGGGGATGTTGGAGGAGACGGCGCCCCAGAAGGCGGGCTTTCCGCCGAAGTCCTTCTTCCAGCCGATGCTGGCGAGGGTGTCGGCCTCGTTCGCGCTCGTGGTGTAGAGGTGGTCCTTGTTGTTCGGGTTGTAGAGGCGGTAGACCGCGACGTTGTTCGCGCCGGCGTC
>CANQFP010000075.1 GCA_947599965.1 uncultured Atopobiaceae bacterium
GGTCATCGTCTGCGAGAACCTGATCTCGATGCTCACGCTGCCTTCGATGGAGGGGGCGCTCGCCATCTTCGGGTCCGGCTACGGGGCGGGCTCGCGGCTCGTCGTCCCCTGGCTGGATGAGGTCGAGCTCTACTACTGGGGCGATCTCGACACGCATGGCTTCAACATCCTCGACGGCTTTCGCAAGCACCATCCGAAGGCCGTCTCGGTGCTCATGGACGAGCGGACCTTGAGGGAATGCGAGGATCTCTGGGTCGTCGAGCCCAATCCCTTCACGGGCACGCTGCAGCGTCTCACGAGCGCAGAAGCCGAGGTCTTCGACTTCCTTCGCAGCAAGACCCCTGCTCCGAGACTCGAACAGGAACGCATCCCCTATGGCCGGGTGAGAGCCGCCTTCGCCGCCATCGAGAACGGCCATCGCGAAGGCGTTCGCGAGCGTTAGCAGGGCAATGTTGTCTTGAGATAAGGGGATTGCGCAACGGGGGCCTCTGGAGAGGCTCCATTGCGAAACGGGGTTCGTGCCCGGGGTTTCAAATGGTCGTCGAGGCGAAACGCAGAGACGAAGGGAAACGCCATGAGCACGTTCAGCCCCGCCACCGTACTCCCCACCCGCAATCGAGGCAAGCGTCCGGCCCGTCCGACGCGGAGGCTCTTCATCCTCGACATCGAAAACTACGCGGAGCGAAAGGTGCTCCGCACGTTCGACGTCGAGAACGTGCGCGATTCCATCTATCGGAAGTTCGCGCCGACGAACGAGGACCTCATCGTGATCGGCACGAGCCACACGGCCAACTTCGTCTGTGCCGGACAGGAGTGGATCGGCCCGCGCCACGTGATGCGCTTCGGGCACAACGGCGCCGATCTGGCGCTGCTCGATGCCATCGGCGACTACCGGCTGGACACGTTCGGCGAGGTCCTCATCCTCTCCGGCGACGGCATCTTCGTCAACACGGCCAAGGCGCTCGTCGCCCGCGGCATCAAGATCACCGTCGTCTCGAAGTTCACGAACTTGAACCGAGCCCTCCTCTGGGTTGCTCCCTGCATGTCCGCCGCCTAGCGAGCACGGGCGTGCCCCGGGGTGCACCCGGGGCACACCGCTCCGTTGCGCAATTGCCCCGACGTCGGGCCGTTACGTTGATGCCATCAAGCGATCGAAATCCACGATCGAAGAAGGAGCCCACCATGCTCGAGCACAAGCACACCACCTCCAACCTTCCGGCTGCGATCCTCTCCGCCCTCCTCTGCCTGGCGTTCCTGCCCGTGGCGTCGGGCTGCGCCTCGCTTCCCGACCCCGTGAACGAGGTCTTCGTGGTGGCGAACGTCGCCGGCTCCCGCGTCGACACGTCGTCTGCCGAGGGCGAGCTCGATCGCTCGGTGGACGCGAACAGCTTCGTGGGCATCGTGAACGCCGACGGCAACCCCGGGCTCGTGGGCTCCGCCGGCGTCGTGGGCTCCACCTCGAGCTCCACCTCGCGCAAGAACCAGGAGAACGAGGCCTGGCGCGCGCAGCTCGAGCAGGCCCTCGCGAGCGTGGTTCCTGATGATCCGGAATGCGATCTCCTCGCGTCCATCGACTGCGCGCGCCGCTGCTTCAACGAGGAGTCGGCCTACGCCGATGCGACGAACACGATCGTCGTCTTCTCGAACGGCCTCTCCACGGCCGGCGTGCTCGACATGCGAAGCGGTCTCCTCTTCGCCGACCCGAGCGACGTCGTCTCCTTCTACCGGGATGAGCTCCCCGATCTCTCGGGGATCGACGTCGAGTGGTACGGGCTCGGCAACACCTGCGAGCCCCAGGCCACGCCCACGAACGCGACGAAAGCCGTCATGGAGCAGTTCTGGGCGAGCGTCCTCGTGGACGGCTGCGGCGCCGACGCCGTGAACTTCCACGACGTGAACGCCGCCGCGGAGCCGCAGGCGAACGTGGATCGTCCGACCATGAGCACCGTCGAGCTGCCCAAGGCGCAGGTGATGGAGGCTTCGGCCATCACCCAAGGCACCTCGGTCACGCTCGACTCCCAGACGCTCTACTTCAAGCCCGATCTGGCGGAGTTCGTCGATCGCGAGCAGGCCATCGAGGCCCTCCGGCCCTATGCGGAGGCCATGAACGAGGACGCCTCGCTCACGGTGAGCATCGTGGGCTCCACCGCATCCGATCACGACGTGGCGTATCTGAGCCGGCTATCGAACGACCGCGCGCTCGCGACGGCCGAGCTCTTCGAGGCCATGGGGATAGACCCCAGCCGCATCAGCTGCGAGGGCGTCGGCAACTGGGGCGCCGATCACATCTACGACTGGGCCGATGCCGGGGAGACCGAGCTCGAGCCCGTCGCCGCCGCGGCCAATCGCCACGTCACCCTCTCGTTCTCCTAATTGCACGCACGGCACGCACGTCCACCTCACAGAAGGAGCTTTTGCCATGACCCGTCTTCCCCACACCTACAACCCGCCCGAGGAGCTCGAGAACCTGAGGATCCTCCTGCCGATCCTCCTCGGCATGACGCTCGGCGACCTCTGCTTCCTCTGGAACTCGTTCAGCTACAGCGTCGGCGACGACTTCATGGCCCTCTTCATGACGGTCTCGACGATGCTCGGCATCATCGGCATGCCGCTCATGGCCGCCCGCCTGCTCGGCGCCTCGCTCGACAACCCGGATGACGGGCGCTCGGCCAAGCTCAACCTCGTCCTCTGCATCGGCTTGGTGGTGGCGACGGTCGTCGTGATCGTGTTCGTCACGATGCTGAGGCTCTCCACGGCGAGCGTGACCGAGGGCGCGGCATCCGTCGCGACCTCGAGCGCTGCGAGCTTCGGCGACACCGACCTTGCGAGCGCCGCTGAGGCGGCGGCCGCCGAGGACCAGGAGGCCTTCAGGGCGAACATCCTCGTCTGGATGATGACCGGCCTGCTCATCGCCACGGCCATCTTCTCCTTCGTCCGCGAGATCGTCGACTGCTGCATGCTCTCGCGCCAGCCCATGATCGACTCCTACCGGAAGCGCACGGCGCCCCTGAAGTGCGCCCAGCTCGACGCGGTCCTCGCCGGCATCCAGGCCAGGAGCGTCCAGACGCAGCGTCGCGAGGCCGAGCGCATCCTCCTCGGCGAGTGGGGCATCGAGGCCACCGCCGCCGACCAGATCATCGCGGAGGCCGAGAAGGACGTGGCCATCGGCACGGGCGACCCCGCCTCCCTGCCCATCGCCCTCGCGCCGACCGAGCGCTTCGAAGGCACCTACGCATCCCAGACCCTCACCCCGAGCGAAGCCTCGCTCGAGACCGGCCCCGTGCTCCACCTCGCCACCTCCGAGGACGAGGGCGGCACACCCCAACCCAACACGCTCGACCGTGAAACGCCCGACCAGAGAAAGGCAGCCTAACCATGGCAACCACCTACGACGCCAACATCCCGTCCGCGAGCAAGACGCTCATGACCCTCAAGGAGACCAAGCGCTCGCGCATCCTCGTGCTGAGGTGCAAGGGGCTCCTCGACCGCCGCAACGGGGTCATCCGCGAGACCGAGGACGGCCGCTGCGAGAGCCAATTCTCGCGCCGCTACCTGCGAAAGCTCGACGGCGACATCGACGTCCAGCGCAGGCAGCTCCACCTCGACACCTACGAGGGCGTCCGGAGGCTCGCCGAGCTGGACCGGGACGTGCAGAACGCGCAGGAGAAGATCGACGAACTCGAGGGGCGCTGCAAGCAGCTCGAGAGCCAGGCCTCGGGCGCGCCCCGCGAGGGCGATGCCGGAGCCCCGCCCTCCGTCGTGGCCAAGCGCATCGAGCGGCGCCGCAAGAAGGCGAGCGCCGGGGCGCGTGGCGAGCTCGCGAGCCTTCGCCAGCGCCGCGACGAGGCCCTCATCGAGATGGCGGAGATCGAGGAGGTGCATCGCCAGCGCGTGCAGATCGCGCGCGACTGCGTGAACCAGCTCTGCTCCATCTTCCTCATCGAGATGCACATCTATCTGGACGCCGCCAAGAAGCCCGGCTTGGAGCCCCCGTGCATCGAGGACGAGCTCGCGGCCGAGATGGCGATCGCCTAGGAAGGAGCACCCATGAAGAACCGCGACACCGCATCGCCCGTGCCGGGCAACCGGCAGGCCGCCAAAGCCGGCGGAGGCCTCATCCGGCGCCTCAAGGAGCTGAAGAGCCTCGTCTCCAACGTCGACGTGGAGGATCGCTACCCCCAGCGCTTCGACGACCCGGGGCACCTCGACGCCACGCAGGCCTCGCTCGCGAACGACTGCGCCCGGGCGCTGGAGATGGGGAGCCTCGACGAGTCGTCGATCGGGCTCCTGGCGACGACGGTCGTGGGGGCGTCGCTCGCCCGCACGCGCGCCGCCATCGCCCTCCACGCGGCGGAGAACGCCGTGGCGCTCGACGCCATGGAGTCCGCGGAGGCGAAGCAGGTCACCTACCTCGAGGCGGTGAGGGCGCGCTATGAGCTCTAAGCAGCCCGCGTCCCGCTCGAGGAGGGCGCAACCCGGGGACGGGGAACGCACGAAGCTCGCCTACGCGTGCGCGGCGGCGAGTGCCAAGGGCATCGTCTGCCGGCAGAACCAGGACCGCTATCGGATATCCGAGCTCGGCATCGTGCTCTGCGACGGTGCGGGCGGGGCGGAGGCGGGCGAGGTCTTCGCCGAGGCGTCCTGCTGGCGCTGCGACGCGCTCTTGGGGACCGATCTCGCCGCCGAGGCGATCATCGCGGACGCGAACCGCACGGTCGCGCTGCTCGGGGACGCGCTCGACGCCGTCGGCGGCAGCGCGGTCTGCATCGCCAAGTTCAACGACGACGGCAGCGTGGACATCGGCTCCAGGGGCGACGTCCTGGCGTTTCGCGTGAACGACCGGGCCACCTCGCTCATCAACACGCCCGACTACGCGGCGCACGACGCGCTCGCGAGCTACCTCGGAGACGGCAATGAGCGGAGGCATCCCACGCAGATCCGCTGCTCGCTTCCGCTCGAAAGCGCCGGGGAATGCCTCGTCTTCCTCACAGACGGCGCGTGGAGGAGCGTCTCCCGGGCAGATCTCGTGGCGCTCTGGCGCAGCTCCGCAGGCGACGGACAGGCCATGGCGGAGGGCATCGTGGGCCTCGCCGGCCGGCACGGCTCCCTCGACGACAGAACCGCGATCGTCTGCACCCGCGCTGCCTGAGGCGGCGTGCGGGCGAAGTACGATGGAGATGCGCGGGTGAACGACG
>CANQFP010000076.1 GCA_947599965.1 uncultured Atopobiaceae bacterium
CGCCGGCACCGCGGCCCGCGCCGGCCCCGCGGCCCGCGATGGCACCCGCACCGCGGCCCGCGCCCGAGCAATCGGCTCCGGCACGCGTGCCGGTGGAGGCGCCAGACGAGTTCTCCGACATCCTCTCCGGGCTCACGGAGACCTTCGGCTCCATCGAGGTGCTTCCCATCGAGCCGCCCGCGCAAGCGGAACCTTCGGGCGGCGCAGGCGGCCACCCCGAGGGTCCCATCGACGATCCAGGCGATCCCGCGCGCCTCTGAGCGCGGCCCCACCTCGAGCGAAAGGTATGCAGATGGCCAAGTACAACGTCCCTCCCTACGGCAACCGGAGCCAGCGCCGCGCCGCGGCCCAGGGCGCCGGCGGCATGGACATGGGCGCGATCATGCAGCAGGCCAAGAAGATGCAGGAGGAGCTCGCCAACGCCCAGGAGAAGGCCAAGCTCCTCGAAGCCTCGGCCTCGGCGGGCGGTGGGATGGTGAAGGCCACCGTCTCCGGCGATCTCCAGCTGAAGGAGCTCACCATCGACCCCGAGGCCGTCGACCCCGAGGACGTGGAACTGCTGCAAGACATGATCATCGCCTGCGTGAACGATGCGCTGAACGCGGCCTCCGATGCCGCCAACCAGGAGGTTTCCTCCGCAACGGGCCTCGGAGGCCCGGGCGGGCTCGGCGGAGACGATCCCTTCTCGGCCCTCGGGCTATCGGGGCTCTTCTAGGGGCGCTTCGGTGAGCGAGTTCACCTCTCCCCGCATCCGGAGCGCCTCGGCGGATGGCGCAGGGCGATCCCCGGAGGATCGCCGAGCGCTCGAGCGGCTCTTGGACGAGCTCGGGCGCCTGCCCGGCGTCGGGCCGAAATCCGCCCAGCGCATCGCCTATCACCTGCTCTCGGCACCCGCCGAGGAGGCCCTGCGGCTCTCGAAGGCCATCGCCGACGTGAAACGGCTCGTGCACTTCTGCCCGATCTGCAACTCCTACGCCACCGGCGACGTCTGCGAGATCTGCGGCTCGCCGAGTCGCGATCGCACGGTCATCTGCGTGGTGGGGGAGCCCAAGGACGTCTCCGCCATCGAGCGCACCCACGCCTACCACGGCCTCTACCACGTCCTCGGCGGCGTCATCAGCCCCCGGGACGGCGTGGGGCCGGACGATCTCCACATCGTCGGACTCCTCTCGAGGCTCTCCTCGGGCGAGGTGGAGGAGGTGATCCTCGCCACGAACCCCGACGTGGAGGGCGAGGTCACGGCCACCTACCTCGCCCGTCAGCTGAAACCGCTCGGGGTCGCCGTCACGCGCCTCGCGAGCGGGCTTCCGGTGGGGGGAGATTTGGAATACGCCGACGAGGTCACGCTCGGTCGTGCCATCGAGGCACGACGGACGCTCTGAGCGCGGAATCGCCGAAGAGACGAAACGAACCGTTGAATCGCTATCATTTTGCCTTCGGTGCCCCGGCGCCCACGCGGAGAGGAATCCATGCCACGGTTTCGCCAGACAGATGACGGACGCCCCGCGAACGCGCGCTCGGGCTCGGACGAGGCGATCGAGGCGCGCGACCAGGCGTTGCTCGAGATTCCGCCCTCGGCCGCTTCCGAGGTGGGAGCCATCTCATCCCACGCGCCCCGTCCCATCGGCGTGGATCCTGCGGAGACGGGCGCCTTCGAGACCCTTTCAGCCGGGTCGGGCGCCGTCATGGGCCGCACGAGCGTCACCGACGGCTTCGAGGGTCGCGCGACGGGCATCTCCGAGGCCGTGAGCGCGCAGCGCCTGCGCTCGTCCCAGCGCCCGAGTGTCGCATCCCGCCAGAGGCCCGTGAGGGTATCCAAGGCCCCCGTCATCATCATCGGCGTGATCGCGGCGATCGTGCTCACGCTCGTCGTCATCCTCGTGATCAACCTCGTGAGCGGCCTCGGCGCGAGCGGCCCCGAGATCCAAGACGCCGATCGCGTGGAGCAGACGCAGGTGGCGCCCGGCGAGACCATCCAATACGACGGCTACACGTACTCCGTCGCCCAGTCGGCCGAGGGTCCGTGGGACCTCGTGCGCGCCTCCTCCACGAACTCCGATCCGCTCGTGCTCTTCAGCTTCCCGGGCACGCCGACGGGCCTCATCCTCTGCGACGGCGCCTTCATCATCCCCGAGAACCTGGCCGGGAGCTGGGACGTCGTGGCGTGGACCATGGGAGACGGCTCCGTGCCGGCTCTGCTCGCCAACGAGGACGGCTCCTCCGTGGGTGGTGAGGGGCAGATCGCCGAGGCCACGCTCGACGGCACGACCTTGAACGTCACGCTGGCCGACGGGCAGAGCCTCTCGCTTGCGCTCAGCTGATCGCCGGCCCCGTCTCCGCAGCGTCTCCACGCCCCTCGAAGCTCTTTTCCGACGCCACTAGACAGGCTTCGAATTCGACGGGTACAATACCCACGCTCGAAGCGATGGGGTATTAGCTCAGATGGTTAGAGCGCCGGCCTGTCACGTCGGAGGTCGCGGGTTCAAGTCCCGCATATCCCGCCATCGACCTTTCAAGGAGCCCTCGCTTCCGAGGGCTCTTTTCATGGAGGCACGCGTCGGAGTCCGATCCCGGGGCCGCTCGCCCCATCCGCTGAGGAGAGCCATGAGCCTGTCAGCCAACGCCTTGGGCACGGCGTCCGACGATGCGCTCGCAGCGAGCGACCCAACGCCCGCTCGCCTCGCGGTCTTCGATTTCGACAACACCCTCATCGACAATCAGACCGGCATCATCTTCACGCGCTACCTGCTCGATCGCGGCTACGTCTCGCATGCCACCGTGGCCAAGGTCATCGGCTGGGGCGCGAAGTACTTCGTGCGTCTGCCGGTCGAGCAGCGGCGGGTGCGCGAGTACATCTTCTCCGAGCTCACGGATCTCACGCCGGCGGATCTCGCCGAGCTTTCGAAGGACTTCCACGATCGCGTGCTCGTCGCGCACTACCGCACCGACGCCCTGAGGGAGCTCGAGAAGCTCAAGCGTCGGGGCTTCAAGACACTCGTGGCGTCGGCGACCTTCCAGGAGATCGTCGAGGACGTGGCCGACTACCTCGGCATGGACGGGGCCGTGGGCACGATCATGGCCGTGGATTCCACGGGGCACTACACGGGCAAGGTCGCGAACGAGGTCGTGCAGGGCCAGGGTAAGTTGCGCGCCATCACCCTCTGGGCCGACGAGCACCTCGGCGCCGGTCGCTGGACGCTCTCCTACGCCTTCGGCGACCACCACTCCGACATCGAGACCCTCGACGCGGCCAAGCATCCGACGGCCGTGAACCCGTGCTTCTCGCTGTGGCGCCACGCGAAGGCCTCGGGCTGGCCCATCGCCCGTTGGCACTGAGCCGCCACCTCCCCATCCGTGACCACGCTCGCCGCTCCCGAACCGGGTGATGCGCCGCTCGACGCCGAAGGGCTCGAGCGATTCCGAGGGCGCGTCTTCAGCGAGGGTGCGCGCCTCTACCGCGACCTGCCCTGGCGCCGCACGCGCGACCCCTACGCCATCCTCGTCTCCGAGGTCATGCTCCAACAGACCCAGGTGGGTCGTGTGGATGGGCGCTGGCAGCGTTGGCTGGAGCGCTTCCCCGAGCCGGGGATCCTCGCCGAGGCGACGACGGCCGACGTGCTCGCCGAGTGGCAGGGGCTCGGCTACAACCGTCGCGCCCTCGCCCTCCAGCGCGCATCCGCCGCCATCGTCGAGCTCGGGGCGTTTCCCCGCGAGCTCGAGGCGCTCCTCGCCCTTCCCGGCATCGGCCCCGCCACGGCGGCCGGCGTGCGCGCCTTCGCCTTCGACCTGCCCGGCGTCTACCTCGAGACGAACGTTCGGGCGGTCTTCCTCCACGAGTTCTTCCCCGATGCCGAACGCGTGCCCGATCGAGCCGTCGCGAGGCTCGTGGCGGCCACGTGCCCGGCTGCGGACGCTCCCGTCGCCCGCGGGCCGCGGAGCTGGTACTACGCGCTTCTCGATGTGGGCGCCGACCTCAAGCGTCGCCTGCCCAATCCCTCCCGTCGCTCGGCGGCCCACACGCGCCAAAGCCCGTTCGAGGGATCTCGTCGCCAGAAGCGCGCCGAGCTCCTCCGCCGGCTCCTCGAGGCCCGTGAGGTCGGCCTTCCCGGGCTCAGCGCGGAGGATGCCGAGGAGGAGCTCGCCGCCTTCGAACTCGCCCACGGCCGGTCGGCACCCGCAACCTCCCTCGTCCGAGAGCTCCTCGACGAACTCGCCGACGAGGGCTTCTGCACGCTCGTCGGCGAGCGCTACAGCGCTTGAGGGCCGCTTCCGGGCGAGAGGTTGCGATCGCGAGGAGGGAGGGCTCGGGCCGCGCCGCTTGAGCTACTATGCTCAAGCGGATACCGGCGCCGATCGGCGCATTCTCGAACACCCGGGAGAGGAGCCCCATGCCCACCGTCGACTTCAACGAATCCCAAACCAAGAAGAACCTCGAGACCGCCTTCGTGGGCGAGTCCCAGGCCGCCATGAAGTACGGCTACTACGCCAAGCAGGCCAAGAAGGACGGCTACCAGCAGATCGGCGACATCTTCGCCGAGACCGCCGGCAACGAGACCATGCACGCCAAGGTCTGGTTCAAGTACCTCCACGGCGGCTCCGTGCCCGACACCCTCACCAACCTCCGCGACGCCGCCGCCGGCGAGAACTACGAGTGGACCGAGATGTACGCGGACTTCGCAAAGACCGCGCGCGAGGAGGGCTTCACCGAGATCGCCAACAAGTTCGAGCTCGTCGGCGCCGTCGAGAAGGGCCACGAGGAGCGCTACAACACCCTCTCCGACCGCATCACCAACGGCGAGGTCTTCGAGCGCCCCGGCGTCAAGATCTGGAAGTGCCTCAAGTGCGGCCACCTGCACGTCGGCCCCTCCGCCCCCGTCATCTGCCCGGTGTGCTCGCACCCGCAGGCGTACTTCGAGGAGTTGGCCAAGAACTATTAACAGCTCGACGCTGCGAGACGCCGGTGCACCCCATCTTCGCGCGATCTCGGGCACTCACGTAGCGTTTAGTACGCTACGTGCCCGAGATCCCACGAATCTGGGGCACCCCAGCGCCTCTCGCTGACGTTTGGCCGAACCTGTGGCTCAACGCTTGTTGGGACAGGACTCCAGCACTC
>CANQFP010000077.1 GCA_947599965.1 uncultured Atopobiaceae bacterium
TCCGCGTCCATGGTCCAGAGGTGGTTGCCGAGGCCCCCGGCCTCCGTCTGGTGGCGGTTGTAGTAGCGGTTCACGGCCACGCCGTCCTCGGCGCTCGCACCGTACCAGCTCACGCCCTCGTCCTTCCAGCCGAGCGGCTGGAGCGCGGCGACTTCGTCCTCCGAGGCGGTGTAGAAGTGGTCGCCGTTGGCCGGGTTGTAGAGCCTATGCACGGCCACGTCGCCCGCGGGGAGCGCCTTGAAGCTGAGGTTCTCGCCCTTCCACTCGTTCGGTCGATCGAGGGTGAGCGTGGCGTACTCGTTGTAGTCGGACGTGATGAGGTGCGCGCCGTTGAGCTTGTTGTAGAGGCGATAGACCGAGACGGTCTCGTTCGCGGGATCCTCGGGCGTGCTGGGCTCTCCGGTGCGGGCGATGGCCTCGGCGACGGCAGCGCGCGCGTCGAGGGCGCCCGCGGAGCCGGTTTGCGAACCGTGGGAATTCACCTTGCTCGGCAGCTCAGCCGCCGTGTCCTTCACGATGTCGATGAGCTCGGCGGGGCTGAGCGCAGGGTTCGCGGAGGCCATGAGCGCCACCGACCCCGAGACGATGGGAGCCGCCAAGCTCGTGCCGCTCGAATAGGCGTAGCCCGAGGTGCCGTCGGTCGGCTCGGTCGTGGCGATGCCATCGCCCGGCGCGGAGATGTCCTTCTCGAGGTTGTAGTCGGAATAGGAGCTGTTCGCGCCCTGCTCGGTGAGGGCCGTCACCGAGAGCACGGAGGGATAGTCCGAGGGGAACATCGGGGTCGTGAACGGCGTCGATTCGCCGTTGCCGTTGCCGCCGGCGGCCACGCAGAGCACGCCGCGGCTCGTGAGCTCGTCGATGGCGAGTCGGATGGCCGGGTCGGCGTCATAGACGTCGTCGACGTAGTAGCCAAGGCTCATGTTGAGCACCTTGAGGTTCGTGAGCTGGCCGCTCTCCATGAGGCGGATGAGGTAGTTGATGCCGCGCGCCATGTGGCCGGTGTTCGCCGAGGGCTCGGATTCGCCGTCTGCGTAGCGGAAGACGTTGATGGGCACCACGCTCACGAGGTCGCGCCCGGTGGCCATGACGGAGCCCGTCGCCGTGCCGGCGACGCCGATCTCGTTGTCGGCCGTGGCGGCGATGACGCCGGCGACGTTCGTGCCGTGGCTCTGGACGTCATGGGTGAGCGGGGCATTGGCCACCGCATCGTAGGCGAGGTCGTAGCGGATGTTCTTCTGCAGGTCGGGGTGGGTGGGATCGATGCCCGTGTCCATCACCGCGACCGTCACCTCGGAGGGCGAGGCCACCGTGCCGAGCTCGTCCCACGCGCCGAAGGCATCCACGCCGGAATCACCGGAGCCGTCGCCGAGGGGTTGCAGGTAGTACTGGAGATCGAGGTGCTTGTCGTTCGGCATGGCCGCGAGCGCCTCGGCGTCGACGGCCTCCATCGACGCATCGTCGATGAGCTCATAGCGATAGTTCGGCTGCGCCATGACCCCGGGGATGGCGTCCATGGCGGCGATGAAGTCCTCGGCGTCTTCGGGCTCGCTGAGCTCGACCGAGACGACGGACTGGCCTGCCAGGTCGTCGGCGATCACGCTCGCGTCCTCGAGCTCGAAGTCGCTGATCACGGCCTCGGGGCTCGCCTCGCCGTCGGCGGACGTGGCCGCGGGCACGGCCGCAAGCGCGGCCTCGTCGCCCTCCGCGACCTCCACCGAGAGCTCGGCGGCCTCGGGATCCTCGAAGAGCACGAGCACCTCGCCGGGGACGACGGGCGGTTCTGCGGCCGAATCATCTGCCTGGGCGACGGTGCCGAGGCCGAGCGAGACGCCGAGCGCAAGGGCCAGAAGCGCGAGAAGCGCGGCGAACGGGCGGCGGAAGTTCCCAAATGAGCGGTTCATGGTTTCCAAAGCTCTTTCCGTGAACGCGCCGGGGCGCTGGGCTCCCGGGCGCGATGAAGGTTCGTACCAGCCGGAGCATAGTCCCCGAGACGAACCATCTCGTCAACACCGCGTTGATCGTCTCCACGGGAAAACCCCGAATCCGCAGGGGTATTCGGGGTTTTCGAGGAGGCGCGGAATCGTCGGCTCCGAACGGCGCTTCTAGATGTCGAACTTCCAGAGGCCGTGGAGCGTGCAGTACTCGAAGACGCGAAGCGGAGTATCGCCCTCGGCCACGGCGAAGACGGCCGTGGGCTCGTCGGCGGGCGAGAGGTGCGCCACCTGGTAGGTCTTCTCGCTCTCGAGCGCGATGAGGGTGATGTAGTGCTCCTCGGTCATCGGATGCATGACGCTTCCGACCTGCACCTTCACGGTGCCTCCCTCGACGAGGACGTCGGGCACGTGCTTCTCGAGGGCGGCCTCGACGTCATCGGCCTTGAGCTCCTCCATGGGCACGCCGTGGCAGGAGATCAGGGCGCCGGTGTCGATGGCCTTGATCACGACGTCGTTGCAGGTAGGGCACTTGTAGAACTTGAGGGCCATGTCCCCCTCCTCATCCTTCGGAATCGTTCGCCTAACCCTTCTTGGCGTAGGGTAGCGAATGCGCGCCCGCGACGCTCGGCGACGGCTTCGGCCCCCGCACATGCCCTGTTCTCGGCGTTGACCTCGCGAATGTAGTACGGTATCGATTGGCTCGCGATGGGGACGTTCGGCCATGGGCCGAATCTGCTAGGGCGTCCCGATCCGCAGTCTGAAAAAGGCCGCACCCCGCGCCGGGGAGCGGCCTTTGTGAGTCGTGGAGCCCGGCTCGCGGCCGGAGCCGCGGGCTAGGCGCGGGTGATGTCCACGACAAGCCCGGTCACGTCGGCCACCTCGTACTCGCCCGTGGTGAGCTCGCCGTAGGCGAAGGTCTGGTCGATCCCGAGCTTGAGCGTGTTGTAGTCGGCGGCGGTGAAGCCGTTCTTGCGGATCGTGAGCGTCGTCGAATCCTCCGCGCCCTCGACGGGGCTGATGATGAAGTACGGGTCGGGCGTGTCGGTGGTGTCGCCCGTGTACTCGTTGTGGAGCGTGTAGGTGACGGTGGGATCGTCGCCGAAGGCGTTCTGCGCCTCGCCGTTGATCTCGCAGCTCGTGAGGTGGATCGTCGTGTAGGCGGCATTCGGATCGGACATGAAGCGCACGACCACGCCGTCATCGCTCACGCTCTCGAGCTGCACCACGGAGTGCAGGTCGGAGGTGAGGTTGTAGGTGGCGCCGTCGGAGGCCTGAATGGAGCCCGTCTGCTGCTCGGTGACCGAACCGGGATGCTCCGGCACGACGGCCTCCTGCCCGGAGCCCTGGGTCTGATCCTGCGTGCCCTCGGTGCCTTCCGTGCCTTCGGGGTTCGCGTTCTCGTCGACCACGGGCTGCTCGGTCTGCGTGCCGCCGAAGATGTCGGAGATGATCGGCACGTTGTCGAAGAAGTCGGGCCAGACGAAGCGCCCGACGAAGAGCACGCCCGCGCAGATGATGACGATGAGCAGGATCACGAGCGGCCATTTGCGATGCGGCTTCTTCTCGGGAATCTTGAAGCGCTGGCCGCCCTGGCCCTGGCCCGTGGGTTGCGTCGTGGGGGTCACCTGCGTCTGGCTCGCGGGCTCGGGCTGGCCCTGGCCGATCTCCGGCACCTGCGGCACCCGGCGCGTGGCGGCCTCGGGGCTCGGCACCTGTTGGGTGGGAGCGCCCGCGCTCACCTGCTGGGTGGGCGTGCCGTAGGCACTCACCTGCTGGGTGGGCGCGGGCGGCGTCTGCTGGTTTTGCGGGTGGACGGCGGTGCGATCGGGCGCCTGGTTCGAGGGCTGCTGCGGGGTCGAATCGCCCCTCATGTGACGGGCCATGGCTGCTCCTTGCTGCGATTGAGCCGAGATGTAGCGCGTTTGACCTCGCATTCTACCCCGCCCTTGCGCGAGGCGTACCCGCTGCCTGCGATCGGTCGGCGCGCGGCCGCCCCCCGCGCGCTCCGTCTTCGCAAAATCTAAGTCTTCACAATGTAGATTTTCTCTGTAGCCCTTGTTACCGTCTCGCCACGTGGGTACCATGTCGCTCGGATTAGCACTCGGCGGCTTCGAGTGCCAACGCGCCCGCGCGCCGCGCCCGGAGCCGCACCGCAGTTCAGACCCTGCGTCCACACCCGAATGGGCCGCTTCGCACGGTCCGAAGGAAAGGAAGGATCCCCATGAAACTCAAGCCTCTGGGAGACCGCGTGCTCGTGAAGCCCGCCCCCAAGGAGGAGAAGACGGCCTCCGGCCTCTACATCTCCTCCGGCGCCCAGGAGAAGCCGCAGCGCGGCGAGGTCATCGCCGTGGGCCCCGGCAAGCTCAACAAGAAGGGCGACCACATGCCGCTCGACGTCGAGGTCGGCGACGAGGTCTTCTACGGCAAGTTCGGCGGCACCGAGGTCAAGGTCGACGGGGAGGAGCTCCTCCTGCTTCGGGCCGATGACATCTACGCCATCATCGAGCACTAGCTCGCGCCCGTCCTCGTAATCAATCCACTCTCAAATCAGGAGGAACAGCTTCATGGCCAAAGACATCAAGTTCGGTGGCGACGCCCGCACCCGCCTCGCCAAGGGCGTGAACACCCTCGCCGACGCCGTCACCACCACCATGGGCCCCAAGGGCCGCTACGTGGCCCTCGAGCGCAGCTACGGCGCCCCCACCATCACCAACGACGGCGTCTCCGTCGCCAAGGAGATCGAGCTCAAGGACCCCGTTGAGAACATGGGCGCCCAGCTCGTGAAGGAAGTCGCCACCAAGACCAACGACAACGTCGGCGACGGCACCACCACCGCCACCCTCTTCGCCCAGGTCATCGTCAACGAGGGCCTGCGCAACGTGGCCGCCGGCGCCAACCCGCTGGCCATCCGCCGCGGCATCGACAAGGCCGTCGAGGCCGTCGTCGCCGAGATGAAGAGCGTCGCGCACGACATCTCCACCAAGGAGCAGATCGCGGCCGTCGGCTCCATCTCCGCCGCCGACCCGAAGATCGGCGAGAAGATCGCCGACGCCATGGAGAAGGT
>CANQFP010000078.1 GCA_947599965.1 uncultured Atopobiaceae bacterium
TCGACGATGCCCGCGATCGCCACGGCACGCGACTGGCGGTCACGCGAGCCGTTGAGGGGACCGAAACGCCGAACCGGTGCCCCAAACACGCGAACAGGCCACCGGGGCGACCCCGATGGCCTGTGGTTTTGCTGGTGGGCGTTACAAGATTTGAACTTGTGACCTCTTCCGTGTCAGGGAAGCGCTCTCCCCCTGAGCTAAACGCCCGTGTTCGTGCGGAAGCAGTATAGCAGGTGCGACGCGCCTCATGCCTCCTCGAGGTAAAGCTCGCGAAGACGGGCGATCTTCTCGGCACCGAGGCCGAGCGCCTCCTCGAAATACGCGTCCACCGAACCGTGGCGCGCGAGCACGGCGGCCACCGCCACCTGCAGATACGTGGCGTTCACGGTGTAGAGCACGTGGATCATCTCGATGGTCTTCGGAGCGAGCTTCTCGAAGCCGTGGGTGCGCAGATGCTCCTCGAAGAGCGGCTCGGTGTGGAGGTTCGATGCGAGGTAGTCCTCCATGATTAGATCCTGCGGCACGCCGAGCGCGGTTTCGACGAGGAAGGCGGCGATGCCCGTGCGATCCTTGCCGGCCGTGCAGTGCCAGAGGATGGCACCGTGCTCGGCGTCGAGGAGGATGTCGAAGAACCTGCGCCAGATGGCGATGCTCGTCTTCGAGAGCAGCATCGAGGGATAGAACTCCTGCGACGGGCCCATGGGCTCCTCGCGATACTCCTCGAACTTCGGGAGCAGCGTTGAGAGCTCCTCGTCGGCGGTGATGCCGAGAGCCGAGCTGGAGAGCACGGAGAGGTGTTCCCAGGAGGCGGGCTTGAGCTCGGCCACGGGATCGCCCTGGTGCTCGACCTCGGTCTCGGTGCGAAGGTCCACCACGGCCACGAGCGGAATCTCGCGAAACCGGGCGAAGTCCGAGGCGGTGGCGTCGTGGAGAAGCCCCGAGCGGAGCAGCCTTCCCGAGGCGATCACGCGACCGTCCGCGGCCGGCATGCCGCCCAGGTCGCGGGCGTTGTTCACGCCCTTCAGGGCGAGGTGCCCGAAGCCGCGGCCCGTGAAGGCGCGGGCGCGCTCGATGCTCGCCTCATCCAGCGCCTCCTCGGGGGCGAGCGAACAGTGCGACGTGGGGAAGCAATCCGCGAGCTTATCCGGCACGTCGTGCGCGCCGGCGGCGCCGTGCGAGCTCTTCGCGACGCCCTTCGGCTGCCCCTCGATATCTTCGGAACTCATGATGAACACCTCCCGGCCTTGCGGCTCCCCGTCGAATACCGTATAGTAGCCTCCGCACGCGGACATGGCTCAGCTGGTAGAGCACCACCTTGCCAAGGTGGGGGTCGCGGGTTCGAACCCCGTTGTCCGCTCCAGACCATCCAAAGGCCGGTCATCCGATCGGCCTTTTTCAATCGGCGACGTGGCCAAGTGGTAAGGCAGAGGCCTGCAAAGCCTTTATCCCCGGTTCGAATCCGGGCGTCGCCTCCAAGCACGTCAGAGCGGTCGTCCGACGAGGTCGGGCGACCGCTTTCGCGTGCGGGGGTGAGGGTTCCGGCTCGTGCCCTGGCGACGTCGCGCGCTCGTCTAGAAGTCGGCGTTGCCGACGGTGCGCGGGTGCGGGAGCACGTCGCGGATGTTGTCCACGCCCGTGAGATACATCACGAGGCGCTCGAATCCGAGGCCGAATCCGGCGTGCTCGCACGTGCCGTAGCGGCGAAGGTCGAGGTAGTAGCGGTATTGCTCGGCATCCATTCCCATCTCGGCGATGCGGGCCTCGAGAAGTTCCAACCGCTCCTCGCGCTGGGAACCGCCGACGATCTCGCCGACGCCGGGCACGAGGCAGTCCACGGCGGCCACCGTCTTGCCGTCGTCGTTCGCGCGCATGTAGAACGCCTTGATCTCCTTCGGGTAGTCCGTGACGAAGACGGGGCGGCCGAAGGCGACTTCGGTGAGATAGCGCTCGTGCTCGGTCTGCAGGTCCACGCCCCAGGAGACGGGGTAGTCGAAGGCGTGGCCCTCAGCCTGGGCCATCTCGAGGATCTCGACGGCCTCGGTGTAGGTGGTGCGGGCGAACACGCTCGAGGCAACGGAGCGCAAACGCTCGATGAGGCCCTTGTCCACGAACTTGTTGAAGAGCTCCATCTCGGCCGGGCAGGCCTCCATGACCTCGTTGATGACGGTCTTGAGCAGCGCCTCGGCCACGTCCATGTCGCCCTCGAGATCGCAGAACGCCATCTCCGGCTCCACCATCCAGAACTCGGCGGCGTGCCGGCGCGTGTTCGAGTTCTCGGCGCGGAACGTCGGGCCGAACGTGTAGACGTCGCCGAAGCTCATGGCGAAGTTCTCGGCCTGGAGCTGGCCGGAGACGGTGAGGTTCGTGGCCTTGCCGAAGAAGTCGCGCGACCAATCGATCGCGCCGTCCTCGGTGCGCGGCGGGTTCTCGAGATCGAGGGACGTGACGCGGAACATCTCGCCCGCGCCCTCGGCGTCGCTCGCGGTGATGATGGGCGTGGTGACGTAGACGAAGCCGCGTTCCTGGAAGAAGCGGTGGATCGCGTAGGCGGCCACCGAGCGCACGCGGAAGACGGCGCGGAAGAGGTTCGTGCGGCTGCGGAGGTGCTGCTGCGTGCGCAGGAACTCGCGCGTGGCGCGCTTCTTCTGCATCGGGTAATCCGGCGCGGAGAGGCCGACGACGGAGATCGAGACGGCCTTGAGCTCGAAGGGCTGCGGCCGCTCGGGCGTGAGCGCGAGGACGCCGCGCGCCACGATGGCCGATCCGCCCGAGACGGCGGCGATCTCGGCATAGTTCTCGAGCTCGCCCGCGTTCATGACCACCTGCAGATCCTTGAAGCAGCTGCCGTCGTTCAGCGTGACGAAGCCGAAGTTCTTCATGTCGCGCACGGAGCGCACCCAGCCGGCCACGGTGACATCCTTGTCGGCGTAGGCGGCGGGATCGGCGAAGAGCTGGGCGATGCGGGTCCTTTGCATGGTGGCCTTCCTCGAGAGGAAACGCGGGTGGGGGAGTGACGTCGCCCATTGTAGGGCGGCCCCGTCACGACAATTCGCCCGCACCGAGGGGCGACTTCGCCCGGCCGCCTAGGAGGGGCTCACCTCGCGCTCCATGATGTAGTCGTCCATCACGAAGCCGCCGCCGATGTCGGTGACCGCCTTGGCGATCGTGCGGAAGTTCGTGCCGCGGTAGGCGCGGATGGCGAGCTCGTTGCCCTTGTTCACCGTGAGGTACATCGCTCGGAGACCGCGCTCGGCGCAGAGGTCGTCGTAGAAGCGCACGGCCGCGGAGGCGAAATGGCGGCCGCGTTCCCCGGCCTTCACGTAGAGCTTGGAGATGAAGAAGCGGTTCGTCTCGGGTTCCACATGCCCGCCCGTGTAGCCGACGATTCGCTCGGTGCCGCCGGGCTCCGAGGCGACGATGAGCCAGTATTCGTAGGCGTCCTCGGCCATGGCCCGGCGGATGGCCTCCTCGCTCTGGAAGAGCTCGACCATATAGGCCGTCTGAGCGGGGCCGATGTGCGCGGGCCAGTACTCGAACCAGATGCTTCTGGCGAGTTCCGCGAGCTCGGGCACCTCATCGGCGCCAACTGGGTGGAAGTGAACCTGCGTATCCATGTCGTCAATTCCCTCCAGCTCTCAGTGCGCGGAGAAATACGGCGGACTGCTCCGGAGTCATCTTCGGGACAACGAACGTATTCACGCTGAAGGTATCACAACCGCACCAATTGTAATACGTTTCGAGACCATCGTACGTGACGGCTCCAGGTGAGTCTCACCGGCCGAACGTTGACGATTGGATCGGACGTGGTTGATCCAGTGAGTCGGCCGACGGCGGATGGTGGGAGTGCGTCGGCTAGAATGAATGCGACTGGATAGCATTAATGATTAATGACGGAGAACGCTTGGTGAAAGCTGCTTCAGAGCAAACCATTCGAGCTGAACGGAATGTCTCGATTCCGGATGACATTGCGCGTTTTGAAGAGCTCGGGTTGTTGGATGCCCTGCTCGAGGATCGAACCACGGGCGGACGCATCATCTGGGCGACGAGTTCGTACGTGGAGTTGGGGGAGGGCTTCGGGCCGACGGATGCCATAACCCCCGCGAAGATCACGGGCGCGCACGCGGGCGTCATTCGCAGGCGCGCGGTGAAGGATATGCAGGAGCAAAGCGCCCTCACGCGGTCTCTTGCCGAGGTGTTCACGCCGACCTGGGTCGTTCGCTTCATGATCGACGAGGCCGATTGGGCGTGGAGGCAGAGCTTCCTTCAAAGCGTGAGCTTCGAGTATTGGCTGAGCTATGTGCAATCCAGGAGGCTGGAAATCGCCTGCGGCGAGGCGCCGTTTCTCGTCAATCGCTACGATGCGGCGGACGGAACGGTCATAGCGCTTGCGGAGCGCACGGGAATACTCAGTCGCAAGCTCGCACTCGTGAACGAGCACACGGCCGATCGAAACGCCTGGCTGCACTGGGCTTTGAAAGCTCTGAGATCGACGTATGGCTATGAATACCAAGGGGACAATCTCCTCATAGCCCGAGTGAACGTCCTCCGAACGATGGAGGACTTCCTCGAGGCCGCAGGCTTCGAATGCTTCTCCGCCGCGGAGTACCGAGTGCTCGTCGACGCCATCACGTGGAATATCTGGCAGATGGACGGGCTCACGAATTGCGTGCCCTTCAGTCGATCGAAGGTGGAGGCGATCACGGATTCTCTCTTCTCGGCTGAACCTGCCGATCTGGACGAGAAGACGTACGGAGATTGCCGCATTCGCGATTGGGAAACCGACCGCACCATAGATTTCAACGAGGTTCGAGGAGCGAACGAGATGAAGTTCGACTATGTCATCGGGAACCCGCCGTA
>CANQFP010000079.1 GCA_947599965.1 uncultured Atopobiaceae bacterium
CTCTCCCAGAACTACCCGCTCTTCTTCGACAAGCTCGAGAAGGCCAACTGGTTCCTGAACAACATGATCGACACGGCCGGCGTCGAGCTCGACACCCGGCTCATCGCGTTCCTGCTCGCCGCGCCCGTGCAGGACGGCGGCCAGTGGGACATGTTCCGCGATCTCGTGCTGAAGTACGGCGTCGTGCCGAAGGAGGCCATGCCCGAGACGGCCTGCTCGCGCAAGACGCGCGAGATGGACATCTACCTCACACGCTACCTGCGCGGATGCGCCAAGCGCATCCGGACGGCCTTCGGCGAGGGCGCCACGCCCCAGGAGCTCGAGGAGCTCCGCAAGCTGATGATCGACGACGTCTACACGATCCTCGTCACCTGCCTCGGCGAGCCCCCCGAGAGCTTCGATGTGCGCCTGCGCGATAGGGAGGGCAAGCTCGTGCTCTCCGGCCACTACACGCCGCAGGGCTTCTTCAAGGACGTCATCCGAATGGCCGTGGAGGACTACATCTCCGTCATCTCCGCGTGCACGCCCGACAAGCCCTTCTTCCACGCCTACACCGTGAGCCGCCTCGGCAACGTGCAGGAGCAGGGCGGCGTGCGCTACGTGAACCTGCCGATGGAGAGCCTGAAGCGCGCGGCCGTCGCGCAGCTTGAGGACGGCCTTCCCGTGTGGTTCGGCTGCGACGTGGACCAGAGCTTCCTGCGCCCCGACGGCGTCATGGACGTCCACGGCATCGACGTGGATGATCTCTTCGGCATCGACATCGAGGAATGCCTCGATCGCGGAGATCGCCTCATGTACGGCGAGAGCGCCATGACCCACGCGATGGTGCTCGAGGGCGTGGATTTCGACGACGACGGCAAGCCGGCCTTCTGGAAGATCGAGAACAGCTGGGGCAAGGAGCACGGTCGCAAGGGCTTCGACGTCTGCACTGACGAGTGGTTCAGCGAGTACGTCTACCAGGTGGTCGTCGACAAGAAGTATCTCACCGAGGAGGAGCTCGCCGCCTACGAGAGCGACGTGATCAAGCTCGCGCCCTGGGACCCCATGGGCTCGCTCGCGGAGTTCAACTAATGGCGGCGAAGAGGGCCGGCGAGGCCAAGAACCCCGCGCGCCCCATCCAAGTCGAGGAGGTCGACGCGCTCACGAAGCGCTTCGCGAGCAGCCGCGCCAATCGCATCGCGCGCAACGCCGTCACCTCGGACGGCGTGGCCAAGGCGGCGCGCAATCCGAGCGCCTTCCGCGCCTACACGCGCCCCTTCGACGTCTCCCTCGAGGCGCCCACGCTCGTCACGAACCAGAAGAAGACCGGCCGCTGCTGGCTCTTCACCACCTACAACACGCTCAGGCAGCGCTGGGCTCGCGCCATCGACTGCGGCAGCGTGGACTTCTCCCACGCCTACGGGCAGTTCTTCGACAAGCTCGAGAAGGCGAACTCCTTCCTCGGCCACGTGATCGAGACGATCGATCGCCCCTACGACGATCGCGTGGTGGAGCACCTCATGCGCCATCCCATCCCCGACGGGGGCGAGTGGCGCTTCGCGGCGAACCTCATCGAGAAGTGGGGCATGGTGCCGGCGGAGGTCATGCCGGAGACGATCTGCTCCGAGAACACCGACCAGATGAACAAGGTGCTCGAGCGCCTGCTCAGGAAGGACGCGAGCGTGCTGCGCCGCGCCTTCCGCGAGGGTGCGGGTGAGGAGGCGCTGCGCGACCGGGCGGCCGAGATGCTCGCCGGCGTGCACCGGGTGCTCTGCGTCTGCCTCGGCGAGCCGCCCGCGACGTTCGATCTCGTGGTCGAGATGGGCCCCGAGGCCACGCTCGACGACGAGCACCACGTGGGGGCCACGGTGGAGATCCAAGGCCCCCTCGAGGGGCCGGGTGGCCATCCGACCGAGCGCAAGGGCTCCAAGCGCATCCTCAAGCACCCGAATCTCACGCCCCGGGAGTTCGCCGCGAACTACCTCGGCTTCGACGCCGCCGACTACGTCGATCTCATCTCCTTCCCGCTCGAGGACCTGCCGTACCACCGCGTCTATGGCGTGCGCTGGCTCGATTCGGTGGTGGGCGGCGAGCCCATGCGGTTTTTGAACGTCCCCATGGATGAGCTGGAAGACGCCGCCACGGCCTCCCTCGACGCCGGCGAGGCCTGCTACTTCGGCTGCAACGTGGGCCAGAACTCGCCGCGCACCCTCGACGACTTCCCGGGCATCCTCGGGCTCGACACCATGGACTTCGACGGGCTCTTCGACATCGACCTCACCATGGAGAAGGGTGAGATGTTCGAGCTCAGGGAGGCCTACCTCACCCACGCGATGACCCTCCAGGGCTATTCGCGTGGCTCGGACGGGCGGCCGAGCGCCTGGCGCGTGGAGAACAGCTGGGGCAGGGAATCCTGCGATCAGGGCTACTTCACCATCACCGAGGACTGGTGGCGGCTCTATTCGGGCGAGGTGGTGGTGCGCCGCTGCTTCGTGGACGCGAAGACGCTCGAGCTCTGGGACACCGCCGAGCCCGAGATGACCGATCCCTGGGGCGTCATCGCCCGTCGTGAGCTCTAGGCGGGCGCGGGCCGCAAGCTGGCTAGACTTGAAGCGGTGCCCGAGAGGCGGGCGCCGCCCCGCATCCGTTTCGAGAGGAAGAGCCATGGCCGACGCCATCACGCACGTCGTCTTCGACATGGGCAACGTGCTCATGGGCTGGACGCCCTTCGCCTTCGCCTTCACCTACGCCGATACCGAGGGCGAGGCGCGCGAGGTGGCCGATTCGATCTTCGATTCCGCGGAGTGGCCGCTCGTGGACGCGGGCGCCATCAGCGAGCCCACGATGCTCGCCATCGCGAAGGGTCGGTTGCCGAAGCGCCTGCACGGCGTCCTCGAGGAGACCTACGCGAACTACCACGACCTGCAGCCGGTCATGTGGGCCGTGAACCGCCTGGCCTTCGCCCTCGCCGATGCCGGCTGCCACCTCTACATCCTCTCGAACGCCGGCGAGCGCTTCCGGGGGATCGCGCCCCGCATCCCCGTCTTCGGAGCCTTGGACGGCGTCCTCGTCTCGGCCTTCGAGCACGTGATGAAGCCGGACGTGGCCATCTACCGGCTCTTCTGCCAGCGAAACGGGTTGGAGCCCAAGGAGTGCGTCTTCGTGGACGATTCGCCGAAGAACTGCGCCGGTGCCGAACGGGCCGGCATGAAGGCGGTCTGCTTCACGGGAAACGCGGAGAGGCTCCGCCGGGATCTCGCAGAGCTGGGCGTGCCCGGAGCCGCCGATTACGTGGCGCCGAAGGACGCGGACGAGCCCTTCGAGATCCCGGCCGAGGTCCAGGCGCGGGTGAAGGTCGTGATGGGAAAGCTCCTCGCAGAGGCGGGCCGACGCGAGCCGAACGATCCGCGCATCGAGCCCGGACACGAGCCGCTTCTGGCCGTCGAGGGCCCCGATCTGGGCCGAAACCTCTAGTTTTCCCGGGGCCCAACGCCATCCGCGAAGTGCCTCGCCGCATCCGTTGCCGCGGCGCGGGCACGCGCGACCCAGCCATCGCGGAAGAGCTCGCAGGTGAGCGGGTCCGGGGCCAGCGGATGGGCGGGGCCGAGCAGGATGGCGTTCACGCGCGAGCCTCCCCGGCACTTAGGGAAGTGCGGGCATGCGGCGCAGGCGGGGTTTGCCCTGAGGTAGTCCTCGACGCTCACGCCCACGTAGTCGAGGAACGCGGAGTCGGTGAGGCATTCTCGAAGCGGCGTCTCGGCGATGGGCGGGAACGGCTGAGCGTCGAGCACCTCGGCGAAGCGCGTGCCCGCGAGCACCATCGAGGGCAGGAGGCGCCCTCCCGCGGAGAGGTATGGCTCGAGGCGCTCGCGACGCATGAGCGGGCCGCTCATCCGAGAGGGCGGGGGATACTCGACGGTGACGCGGAAGTCCTCGGGGCGAGCCGCGTCGACGGTGAGGATCGGCCCCAATCTGAGGCGTCGTAGCGGAAGCCCGCCCGCGACGCGTCCCGCCTCGTAGTAGGCGGGGATGGCGTCGATGAGCGCCTCGGCGAGCTCCGCCGTGGAGAGCGAGCGTTGATTCGAGGCGGCCGCGCCGCCTGCCCAGCGGCCCTCGTCGCACATGAGGGACACGTCGAGCTCGCTCGCGCCCCACGAGGCGAGGGCGAGCGCCGTCTCCACGATCGAATCCGCATTGCCGGCGTGGAGGGTCATCGTCGCGACCACGGGGAGTCCTCGTGCGGCCACGAGCCGGATCGCGCGCTCCGCGGCCGCCTCGGCGCCGCGCACGCCCCGCAGCCAATCGTGGTGGCCGACGCCGTCGAAGGAGATGATGAAGGCGGGGCGCTGCCCGAGCTGCTCGAGGAAGTCGAGGAGCTCCGCGTTCACGAGGGAGCCGTTGGTGGAGATGGCGGAGATGCGAATGCCGCGGCGGCAGAGGAGCTCGGCGATGGCGGGGAAGTCCTCGCGCACGAGCGGCTCGCCTCCGGTGAGCGCCACGGCGGGGATGCCGCAGACGGCGATCTGGCCGACGATCGCCGCAACCTCGTCGAAGCTCGGCTCCGGGCAGTCGCTCGCATCCGCGTTCATGAGGCAGTGCCGGCAGCGGTAGTTGCAGCGTCCGGTGATGGACCAGTGGATGAGCCGGACGAAGCGGTTCGGGAAGCCCTGATGGGCCTGCTCGGGATCGATGCCCTCGCCCGGCGCGCAGGGCTCGATGAGGCCGCGGCGCGCGAGGTCGGCGGCCGCCTCACGCACGTCTGCGGGGATGGTGGGGAGGGTGAGGTCGACGCTCCCATCGCAAAGCACGAGGCAGGCGAACTCGGCGCCGGAGACCGGGATCAGCCGCAGCCGATCGGCGTCGAGCACCACGTGCGG
>CANQFP010000080.1 GCA_947599965.1 uncultured Atopobiaceae bacterium
ACCACGACAGCCGCGAAGAGGGCAAGCAAAGCGGAGAACACACCTGCCCAGATCTTTTTACCTTGAGTCATGTACTGACTCCCTCCTTCGGTTCCAACGAGCCCACCTAGCGAGAGCCCGCTTTTTACCAGTGATATGAGGTCGGATCGGATAGTGCTGGTACGTTTGGGAATGGAATGCCTATTCGCTATCCGGACCTCCCCTCGTCCGGGCGTCGGCGTGCGACGCGGATGGGGAGCCTCCTGGACCTCTGGCCCTTCCGAGGGAGGGACGGCCCCACAGAGCCAGCGCGGGCCATACGGCCACCGCGCTCGCGCTTCCGTGGTACAGACGCTTCACGTGTCCCCTTCCCGTCCCTGGGCGTTCGCGAGGGCGGCCTATAGCACCTTTGGCGGAGCACAGCTCCGCCACGGCACACAGGCTCGGGAAGTGGGAAAATGAGACAGGCGCGGCTTCGTGCCACCTTCACGAGGTGGCGGCTCGGGTCCTACCTAGCCTAACCGCTGCTGTGCCTCGCCGCAGCTCGCCCATGGCCGTGGGTGGGCTGCGGTTCTCGCTTCCGGCCCTCTTGCGGCTAAGGCGAATGCAATCAATGATGCGCGGGCGCCCTTGCGGGCGCCCCGCGGAAAAATCATCAAGGAGAGCATCCCCCTCAACCGCCAAGTCGCCCTGAGCACGGAACAAGCCGAGAACTCAAGAACGGGAGATGCCCTCCTCAATGAGTTCTCAAACAGGTTTGTGCTCAGTACCGAAGTACCGGGCGGCTTGGCTGCGCAAACGATACACGAGCGCGAAGCCAAGGGCAAGGGGCGCTTCGTAAGCATTCCGTGAACGTGCGTTCACGGAGCCGGGCGAAGCCCCTATGCCAGCGCGGGGATCGCGCGCATGAGCCGCTTGGCCATGGCCGAAGCCGCCAGGGGCTCGAAGTGCGCGTAGTCGATGGACGAGGTCCCTTCAGCCGTGTCCGAAATCGCCCGGCACACCACGAAGGGCAGGTCGTTCATCCACGCCACCTGCGCCACGGCCGTTCCCTCCATCTCGCAGCAGGCGGCCTTCGTGAGCTTGCGGATCGCCGCTCGCTCCCCCGCATCGTTCACAAACCTGTCTCCGGAGGCGATGCCTCCCTTGAGAACTCTCTCCTTCTCCTCCGCACGTTGCCGCGCGAGGACTTCGACGAGGTGCCCGTCCGCCTTGAAGCGGCGCGGAAACCCGGGCACACAGCACCGGGGATACGTGTGGAGCACCGAAACGTCGACGTCATGATAGGTGGCGAAGGTCGAAACGACCACATCCCCCACGGAAAGAACAGGATCGAGCGCGCCGGCGACGCCGGTGTTGATGAGCATGCGCACGGGCACGGCGCTCACGAGGGCCTGGGCCACGGCCGCGGCCGCCCCCTTGCCCACGCCCGAACGCACCACCGCCACGGGCACGCCCGCGAGCTCGCCGAGCCACGCGGGCGCCGGCCCGAGCTCGCGGAGCTCCGCGTGCTCGAGCTCGGCGACGATGTCATCCACCTCGATGTCCATGGCGCCGATGATGCCGATGCGCCGGGGCTCGCCCTCGCCCATCGCCCGCTCCCCTCTCGCCCGCGCTGCCGCGCCGCGCTCCGCGCTCCGCCGCGCCGCGCTAGATGCCCACCGCCTGGAGCTCCTCCACGTCCTGCAGGCAGACGATGGGGAGCTCGATCTCGCGGATGGTGCGGATCGCCTCCACCATGGCCTGCGCCGTGGCGATGGTCGTGGCGTTGGTCACGCGGTTCGCCACGGCGAGCGCGCGGATGCGATAGAAGTCCTCGCGCGTGTCGTAGCCGCCGGGGGTGTTGATGATGAGGCTCACCTGGCCGGAGGAGACCATCGTGCCGATGTTCGGGCGCATCTCCGAGCAGCGCCTCACCGTCTCGCACTCGATGCCCGCCGCGCGCAGGGTCTTCGCCGTGCCGCGCGTGGCCAGGATGGAGAAGCCGAGGTGGGAGAGCTCGCGCGCCACGCCCACGATGGAGCGCTTGTCGGCGTCGCGCACCGAGACGAAGACGCGCCCCGCCTTCGGCAGGCCGTAGGCGATGGCGAGCTGCGTCTTGGCGTAGGCCTCGGGGAAGGTGCGCCCGATGCCCATGACCTCGCCCGTGCTCTTCATCTCCGGCCCGAGGGTCATGTCCGTGCCGGGGAAGCGCTCGAAGGGCAGCACCGACTCCTTGCAGCAGAAGAACGGGAAGCCGCGGTCGTCGGCCGGGAGATCGAGCTCGGCGAGCTTGGCGCCGGCCATCACCTTGGCCGCGATGCTCGCGAGCGGCACGCCGGTGGATTTCGACGAGAAGGGCACCGTGCGGCTCGCGCGCGGGTTCAGCTCTATGACGTAGAGCAGCTCGTTGTAGATGGCGTACTGCACGTTCAGCGCGCCCACGACGCCCACGGCGAGCGCGAGCTTGGTCGTGGTCTCGCGGATGCGCTCGAGCATCTCCTCGGCGAGCGAATACGGCGGCATGGAGCTCGCGGAGTCGCCGGAGTGGATGCCGGCCTCCTCCACCTGCTCCAGGATGGCGCCCACGTAGCAGCTCTCGCCGTCGGCCACGGCGTCCACGTCGAGCTCCACCGCACCATCCAGATAGCTGTCGAGGTAGATCGGGTGGTCGGTGGAGATGCGCGTGGCCTCCTCTATATAGTGCGCGAGCTGCTCTGCGTCCCAGACGATGGCCATGCCGCGCCCGCCGAGCACGTAGCTCGGGCGCACGAGGAGCGGAAAGCCGATGCGCTCGGCCACCTCGCGGGCCTCCTCGGCCGTGTTCGCCACGCCGGAGGCGGGGTAGGCGATGCCGAGGTCGTCGAGGAGCGCGCTGAAGCGCTCGCGATCCTCGGCGAGGTCGATCGCCTCGGGCTGGGTGCCCATGATGGGCACGCCGGATGCCCGCAGGCGCTCGGCGAGGTTGATGGGGGTCTGGCCGCCGAGGGAGCAGATGACGCCCACCGGCTCCTCGATGGCCACGATGTCCATCACGTCCTCGTACGTGAGCGGCTCGAAGTAGAGGCGATCGGAGGTGTCGTAGTCGGTGGAGACGGTCTCGGGGTTGCAGTTCACCATGACCGTCTCGAAGCCGGCCTCCGAGAGCGCGTAGGCCGCGTGGCAGCAGCAGTAGTCGAACTCGATGCCCTGGCCGATGCGGTTCGGGCCGGCCGAGAGGATGAGCACGCGGGGCTTCTCGGTGCCGCGGCGCTCGGAGAGGCCCGTGTCGTAGGACTTGTAGTGGTAGGCCGTCTGCGCGGGGAACTCGCCCGCGCACGTGTCCACCGTCTTCACGAGCGGCTTGACCCCGTTCGCGAGGCGCCAGGCACGCACCTCGTCTTCGGTCGCACCCGTGAAGTGCGCGATCTGCAGGTCGGAGAAGCCCATCTCCTTCACCGAGAGGAGCTCCTCGGCCGTGATTTCGCCGAGCGTGCGCTCGGCGAGCCAGCGCTCCACGGCCACCATGTCGCCCATGCGGCAGAGGAACCACGGGTCGATGCCCGTGAGCTCGTAGAGGTCCTCCACGGAATAGCCGCGGCGCAGCGCCTCGAAGACGTAGTAGATGCGATCGGGCGTGGGCACGGAGACCTTCGCGCGGAAGTCCTGGATCTCGGGGTCCTTCAGCGAGTTCGCGCCGAGGAGCGGCACGCCGGTCTCGAGCGAGCGCAGGGCCTTGTTGAGGCTCTCCTCGAAGGTGCGGCCGATGGCCATGACCTCGCCCACCGCCTTCATGCGCGTGGAGAGCACGGCGCTCGTGCCCTTGAACTTCTCGAAGGCGAAGCGCGGCACCTTCACCACGCAGTAGTCGATGGCGGGCTCGAAGGCGGCGCAGGTCTCGCCCGTGATGTCGTTCGGGATCTCCGCGAGCGTGAGGCCCACGGCGAGCTTCGCGGCCACCTTCGCGATGGGGAAGCCGGTGGCCTTGGAGGCGAGCGCCGAGGAGCGCGAGACGCGCGGGTTCATCTCGATGACGAGCACGCGGCCGTCCTTCGGGTTCACGGCGAACTGCACGTTTGAGCCGCCGGTGGCCACGCCCACGCGCTCGAGGATGGCGAGCGAATAATCCCGCAGGCGCTGGAGCTCCACGTCGGAGAGCGTCTGGCAGGGGGCGACGGTGATGGAATCGCCCGTGTGCACGCCCATGGGGTCGAGGTTCTCGATCGTGCAGATGACGATGCCGTTGCCCTCCTGGTCGCGCATGACCTCGTATTCGATTTCCTTCCAGCCCTCCACGGACTCCTCCACGAGCACCTCGTCCACGGGCGAGAGCTCGAGGCCCTGGGAGGCGATGGCGCGGAGATCGTCGAGGTCGTAGGCGATGCCGCCGCCCGCGCCGCCGAGCGTGTAGCTCGGGCGGATGACCACGGGGTAGCCGATCTCGGCGGCGATGGCCTCGGCCTCGGGGAGCGAGTAGGCGAAGCCGCTCTTGGCGCACTCGAGGCCGATGGATTCCATGGCCTTCGCGAACTCCCGGCGGTCCTCGCCGATGTTGATCGATTCGACCGTGCAGCCGATGACCTCCACGCCGTACTTCTCGAGCACGCCGCGCTCGGCCAGGGCGGCCGCGCAGTTGAGGCCCGTCTGGCCGCCCATGTTGGGCAGGAGCGCGTCGGGGCGCTCGGCCTCGATCACGCGCTCCACGAACTCGGGCGTGAGGGGCTCGATGTAGGTGCGATCGGCGTTGCGCGTGTCGGTCATGATGGTGGCGGGGTTCGAGTTCACGAGCACCACCTCGTAGCCGAGGCTGCGCAGGGCCTCGCAGGCCTGGGTGCCGGAATAGTCGAACTCGCAGGCCTGGCCGATGACGATGGGGCCGGAGCCGATGATGAGGATCTTCTTGATGTCGGTGCGGGC
>CANQFP010000081.1 GCA_947599965.1 uncultured Atopobiaceae bacterium
CAGCGCCTCGCAGCATCGACAAGAAGGCGAAGTGGGTCAATAAGCCGGGTTCTGTCGAGGACGACCATCTATCTTGGACCGGCGTCACCGTCGGCCTCTTCGCGGGCTACCCGAGCGCGAGGCGGGCCACCTCATGGCGCTCCTATTCGCCCTTGCTCCGGATGGGGTTTGCCAAGCCGCCCCGTTACCGGGACGCTGGTGGTCTCTTACACCACCGTTTCAGCTTTTCCGTTAGCCCGGGGGTCCGAGCCACTGGGAGTCTTCTTTTCTGCGGCACTTTCCGTCGGGTCACCCCGCCCAGCCGTTAGCTGGCATCCTGCCCTGTGGAGCCCGGACTTTCCTCACACGAGGCGCGAGGCCTCGAGCGCGGCCGTCCGGCCCACTTCGCGAAGGGGAGTGTAGCAGAGAGGGCCATGCGTGGCGTCATCGCGGCGAGACGGCCATCGCTCATTCTCGTGGGTACGTATGCTATCTTCATGCAAAGCGCATGCAACGATGGAAGGAGCACCATGCCTGCCCTGCAGGTGAGGGATTTCCCCGAGGACGTGTACCAGCGGCTGAAGGAGCAGGCCAAGCTCGATAGACGAAGCCTCTCGCAGGAGGTCATCTACTTCATCATGAAGGGACTCGACGCGCGGGATGAGACGTACGTGAAGGTGGGCGATCGGGTCTTCCGCGAGACGAGGGCTTCATGGCTGAGGGAGCTCGAGGAGGATCCCGAGGAGCGGGAGCGCCGAGCGAGGAAGCGCAAGGAGCTCTTTGCTCGCATCAATGCCGGGGGACCCGTTGGATCGCAGGACGATCCCATCGATACGGCGCGGCTCGTGAGGGAGGGGCGGGCCGAGAGAGATCGGCAGATCATCGAGAGCCTGAGCTTCATTTCCGACGAGGATAAGCGAGCTATGTACGCCGAGCTCGACGCATACGTGCGAGGCGAATGACGATGATCGTCATGGACACGAGTGTCGCTTTGGAAATCGCCATGGGCTCATCAGATGGCATATCGTTTCAATCCCTCATGATGGAGCAAGAGGTCTGCGTGGCTCCCTCGTTCTTCAGGGTCGAGATGGCGAACGCGGTGCGAAGCCAGGTCAGTCGCGGGCTCATACCTGCGAGGGGCGCCATCGACCTCTACAACCGGAGCCTCGATTTGATGGATGTCTTCTGGCCTTCGGAAGACCTCTTCCCCGAGGCGTTGACCGAGGCCATAAGGTTGAATCATCTGGTCTATGACATCGTCTACCTTGTCCTGGCGAGAAGGCTCGGCGCGACGCTCCTCTCCAAGGACAAGCGCCTGAACGAGCTGTGCGACGAGTGCGGTGTCCGGCGGATTGACGACGTGGAGTTTTAGCATGTCCGAAGGAGAGATCTCCCATCCCATGAACGCCTCGGGCACAACCGAGACCGCTTCCGAGCAGCGCTACCTCCTCGCGGAGGGCGTCGCCTTGAGGAGCTGGGCCGATCGGCCCTTCGCCTACGTGCGCCGCGGGATGCGCGGCGCCGCACCCTTGCCTGCGGGGGAGTTCTGGCTAGCGCTCGCCTGCGACGGAGAGCGGCCACTCACGCCCGAGCAGCTCTCCTCCACGTCCTTCCGCTCCCTCGTGGAGAAGGGCCTCATCGTGCCCGCCGGCGCGGGTTCGGGCGATGGGGTGGGCGACGCGGCGCCCTCCCTCGAGCCTTGGCAGCGCTTGAAGGTCGCGCGCAATCGCTTCATGTCGACGGCGCGGCTCACCATCACCGGTAGGTGCAACTTCAATTGCCGCCACTGCTTCATGGCGAGCGACAACGCGCCGCTTATGGGCGAGATGGGCCGCGCGCAGCTCGAGCGGCTGCTCGACGAGATCGAGGCCTGTGGCTTCCAGCAGGTGAACCTCACCGGTGGCGAGCCCCTCGTGCACCCGGACTTCCCCTGGCTCCTTCGCGAGATCTACGCCCGGGGCATGGCGGTTGGCCACATCAACACGAACGCCTCCCTCCTCACGCACACCATGCTTGCGGAGTGGAAGGCGTTCATGGACCCGCTTCCCTCCATCAACATCTCCTTCGACGGCCTCGGCCACCACGATTGGCTGCGCAATCGCACGGGTGCGGAGCGTGAGGCACTCGAGCACATCTCGCTCGCGGTGGCGGAGGGCTTTCCCGTCTGCGTGAACCTGAACGTCTGGAAGGGAAACCTCGACACGCTCTTCGAGAGCCTCCTCGAGCTCTCGCGGCGGGGCGTCGGTTTCACACGCGTCGCGCGCACGAGCGAGTCGCCCCGCTGGCTCCGAAACGGCGGCGCCGACGAGACCCTCTCGCCGAGGGATTACCTCGAGGTCGCCCTTGATCTGGCGGATCGGTGGATGCGCACCGAGGAGCCCATGGGCGTCTACGTCTGGCAGATCCTCACCCTCGACGCGCGCAAGGGGATCTACGTGAAGAGCCGCTTCGAGGGCGATCCCTCGAGGCGGGGCCCGGGGATGCGCTTCCCGCTTTGCCGGCAGTGGGCGGACGAGCTCAACGTGAACTTCGATGGCGAGGTGATCCCCTGCAACACGCTCACGGGGCGCCTGAAGGAGATGGGCATGGGCTTCGGGAACGCCTTCGAGACGCCCCTTGCCGAGCTCATGGAGGAGGGGCCCTACGCCGAGCTCTCAAAGGGCACGATCGCGGACCTCGCGCGCGAGAACGAAACGTGCGCTTCCTGCGAGCACCTCGTGGATTGCGGCGGGGGCTGCCGGGCCATCGCCGTTGCGCTCGCCCATGGGACGGGATGCGGCGTCTCGCCGCTCTACGGCTGCGATCGAAGCCGCTGCCTCTACTTCGCCATCAAGGGCGAGGACATGATCGACGAGACCATGGCGAATGTCGCGCGCGAGACCGGCCGGCCGATCCAGACGTTCGGCCCGGACGGCGAGCTCCACGAAGCCGAGGAGCTCCTTGCGAAGCGACGGGAGCGGCGGATCGCGTCATGACGAAGGGGCCGCGTCAGGCGTCATTGCCGATGCGGCCCCGCGTTCGGTGCAGCGCGTGGGAGGGAAGGCCTCGCCGTCTTGGCCCGAACCCAAGATTTCGCGCGTGCCTCCGGCGTCGCGCTCGTCCCTCCAGCCTTCGCCTCTCCCTAGCAGATCTTCTGCATGTAGCCTGGGTCCTTCGAGTCGGTGAGCACGGAAAACGTGCCACCCGCGACGCCCAGCAGCGCCTCGTCGGAGAGCTCGCCCTCGCCAGCGGTGGCGGCTTGGAGGTTCGCGAAGAGCGCCTCCGCCTGATCAATGGTGACGTCGATGCCGTGCTCGTCGGCCATCGCCTTGATGTCCTTCGCGGAGGTGGCGCTGGACAGCTTCTCGATGAGCTTCTCTTCCATGTTCCGTCTCCTTGTCTCGGGCGTGCCCGTGGGGATCGTTTCCTCGGCGCTCTTCCGGGGCGTCCACGATGCGTGGGGAATCGCGGGGAGGGCGCGCCTCGTCGTGTTCGAGTATGCCCGAAGGCGTCGATGCGCTCGGCGCGTTCGCGCCGCTCGGCACGATCCTCATGCACGAACGTCACCCCAAACGGCATGAACGCGAGAGCCCCTCGCCCATCTGCCCGCTCCCCGAGAGCGGGCATCTCGCTTCGCGAGGGCGAGGGGAGCTCGCTGCGATAAGGTGGGGCCATGGATGCCGGAAACCATCGCTACCTCACCATCTCTTCGGGCGCGGAGCCAGAGGCCGAGCTCGAGGCGAAGCGGAGCCGCTTCATCGCGCGGCTCGGGCACGTGTCGAGCGAGCGGGAGGCGAAGGCGTTCGCCCAAGAGGTGCGCGAGGCGCATCGCGACGCGCGCCACCACGTGGTGGCGTGGGTGCTCGCCGACAATCGCCGCTGGTCGACCGATGACGGCGAGCCGCAGGGCACGGGCGGCCATCCCGTCCTCGACGTCCTCGAAGGCGAGGGGCTACAGGACGCGATCTGCGTGGTCACGCGCTACTTCGGCGGCACGCTCCTTGGCGCGGGCGGGCTCGTGCGCGCCTATGGCGGGGCGGCGAGGGAGGCCGTCGCCAAGGCCCGCGAGCTCGGCGACATCGTCGAGGTGAGGCTCGGCGTCCCCGTCTACGTGGACGTTCCCTACGCCCTCCACGATCGCTGCGTGCGGCTTGCCGAGGACTTGGGGGGAGAGGTGGTCGAGCGCCTCTTCGCCGAGGACGTGACGCTCACGCTCCGCTTCCCGGCTGGAAGCGAGGAGCCCTTCCTCGCGGCCATGCGCGAACTTGCCAATGGCGATGAGCTCTACCGCGTCGGCGAGCCGAGGTACCTGCAGTTTTCGTAGGCGATTCTCCCTGGGTGACGGTACTCTCGCGGGGTTGCCGGGAGCCATCCGCGGACTCCGAATGAGCGGTTCACCGCGACGTCCGTCGGGCGCAACCCCCTATGGAAAGCTGGTAAGGTAGGAAACATACGGGAAACACTCGGGAGGCGCGTGGGGGCGCGGCGCCCGGATGGCACGCTCGGAGGGGAGAGCATGGAAGAGAGACTCGCGGCACCCGGCATCGTCACGGCGGAGGATCTCGAAGGCGTGAGGCAACGACTCCACACCGATCGCGCCTCCATCGTCGCCCGCAACGCCACCACCGCATCCGGCATCCGCATCGCCGCACGGAACCCCGAGGTTCCGAGCGAGGTCGGGGAGACCTTCGACCTCGAGATCCGCCAAGGCGAGCCCACCGATCAGGAGAACACGGGCCGCTGCTGGATGTTCGCGTCGCTCAACACCATGCGCGCCCGCCTCATCAAGCGCCTCAACCTCAAGACCTTCGAACTCTCCCAGAACTACCCGCTCTTCTTCGACAAGCTCGAGAAGGCCAACTGGTTCCTGAACAACATGATCGACACGGC
>CANQFP010000082.1 GCA_947599965.1 uncultured Atopobiaceae bacterium
TCCACGTCCATGCCGTAGAGCGAGGCGCCGAGGAAGAGCAGGTCCACGTCCTCCTCGAGGGGCTTCGAGATGTCCTCGGCGGGCACACCGGCCACCTCGGCGATTGCCTTGGCGACCTTCTCGGTGTTGCCCGACCTGGTGCAGTAGCGCACGGCGATGTTCATGGATCCTCCTTCAGGGGCGGGATGCCGAGGTATCTCGGCGCGTCTCCGTTTCATACCCGCCCATAGCTTAACCCTCGCCCTCGCCCGTGGGCCCGACATCGCGCCCGAAATGGTCTCGCTCCACTGAAAAAAGCGGAGCGCTATGCTTTGCGTGACGTTCAGCGGCGCGAGGCGGGGAGGTGCGCGGCTTGGTCGCTCGAGACAACCTCATGGACAAGTTCACGCGGGTGTCCGTGGCCATCGGCAACCAGGTGCATCTGCGCTCGCTCCGTGACGCCTTCTCGACGATCATCACGATCTTCATCGTCGGCGGTATCGCCGTCCTCTTCGACAACGTCATCTTCCCGGCGTTCCTTTCGGGCGATCTGCTCGTGGACTTCCAGGTGTGGGGCACGGCCGTGCTCCAGGGCACCCAGAACTTCGCCTCGGTCATGCTCGCCGGCATGATCGGCTTCTGCCTCGCGCGCAACCTGCACTTCTCCAACGCCATCGGCGCGATCATGGTCTCCACGGCATGCTTCATCGTGGTCATCCCGCAGTCGATCGGCGTCTCGGGCTCCCTCTCCTCGCTCACGATCGGCGACGTCTCCTACAGCCTCTCGCTCTCGCAGGCCACGGTCGACGATTCCTACGTGGTGCTCCGCGCCGAGCAGGCGGCCGAGGAGGCCGAGGACGCGAACGTGAACGACGGCAACGTCGAGAGCGGCATCCCCGAGCCCGTCGCGCGCCTCGAGACCGACCGTGCCATGACCATCGACTTCAACCAAGCCGCCGAGACGAGCGAGGAGGCCGCGTCGAAGGCCATCTCCGGGAGCGCCACCGTGCTCACGCAGGCCTTCACGGTCGATCAGTTCGGCTCGGCCAGCCTCTTCGTGGCCATCGCGGTGGGCATCGCCTCGACGACGATCTTCTTCAAGCTCTCGAGCATCAAGAAGATGCGTATCTACCTCGGCGAGGGCGTGCCTCCCGCCGTCGCGAGCAGCTTCAGCGTGCTTCTGCCCACCTCCATCACGATCATCATCTTCGCGGCGCTCGCCGCCGTCCTCGCGGGCTTCTTCGGCACGAGCGTGCCCGAGATCATCGACGCCGTCATCCAGCGGCCGCTCAGCATCTTCGTGGGCGAGAACATCTGGGGCGCCTCGCTCATCTTCGGCATCGGCATGTTCCTCTTCACCCTCGGCATCCACCAGACGACGGTGAACGGCGTGCTCCTCACTCCCATCATGCAGGTGCTCCTGAACGAGAACACCGAGGCCTTCGCGCAGGGCCTGCCCTACACGATGGAGAACTACAACTACCTGAACTACGACACGCAGGCCGTCTTCGGGACGATGGGCGGCTCCGGTTGCACGCTCGGCCTCATCATCGCCACGTTCCTCTTCTCGCGCTCCCATTCGGCGCGCGCGGTGTGCGGCCTCGCCCTCGCGCCCGGCATCTTCGAGATCAACGAGCCGATCATCTACGGCTATCCCATCGTCTACAACCTGCCGCTCATGGTGGCGTTCGTGTTGTGCTCGCTCATCGGCTACGCGGGCTCCTACTTCATGACCGTCCTCGGGCTCATGCGCCCCTGCGTGATCACGATCGCGTGGACGACTCCGCCGTTCATCAACTCGTTCCTCGCGACGGGAGGCGATTTCCGGGCACCGGTCTGCCAACTCTCGCTGCTCATCATCATCACGGTCGTCTACACGGCCTTCATGAAGATCGCCGAGGTCACGGGCACCGGCTTCTCCGACACCGACGTGCTCGGCGACGATTTCCTCGGCGTCGAGGAGGGCGAGTACGCGGGCTCCTAGCGTCTCACCTCGAAACTCAACCGCGTCCCCATATTCTCCCGCTCGACCGGTGGCCTTTCCGAGGCCAACTGGGGATTTGGTATTCTCGATCGGGTATTCGTCCGCGCCTTCGGCGCGCGTTCGGAACGGATGACGATGGGTCGTTCGGGCGGCGGTTTCTCAGGCGGCGGCCACTCCGGTGGCGGCGGTTCGTCGGGCGGTCATTCCGGTGGGGGAGGGCACGTCTCCGGTCATGGCTCCTCGGGAGGGCGCTCGGGCGGCCCCATGGGCGGCGGCCAACCGGCCGGCTACGGCACCCCGCGTTACGGTCGTCCGATGATGGGCGGTCCGTTCGGCGGCTTCTCCCCGTTTCGGAGGCCGGTCATGATGGGCGGCCCCATGATGGGAGGCCCGGTGATGAGGGGCCCCGGCTACGGCGGCCCCGTGCGCCGCATGCCCTACGGGAGCGGTGGCGGGTGCGGATGCGCCGGGCTCATCGGCCTCGTGGTGCTCCTCGTCATCATCTTCTTCATCGCCGCGCCGCTCTCGATGTGCTCGGCGCCGTATTACGCCGCCTACTCCTCGGAGAGCCCGGTGGAGGTGCCGGCGAACACGGTGGAGCGCGAGCCCCTGCCGCTCTCGGCCGCCCAGGAGACCCAGTTCTACGTCGACGCCGACGGCGATTGGATCTCCAACCCCTCCGTGCTCGAGCAGGGCATGCGCGAGTTCTGGCAGGAGACGGGGGTCTACCCCTTCCTCTACATCGCGCCCAACGGCTCGCTCACCTCGGGCTCCCAGTGCCATGAGGTGGCTGCCTCCATCTACGACCGGCTCTTCACCGATTCGGCCCACATGGTGCTCGTCTTCTGCGACGACGGGCAGGGCGGCTTCACCTACGGCTACGAGATCGGCTCGCAGGCCCGGACGGTCATGGACGACGCGGCCGTGCAGACGCTCGTCGCCTACCTCGAGCGCTACTACGACACGGCGCCCACCGAGGACGAGATGTTCGCCGACGCGTTCACGAGCACGGCGCAGAACATCATGAACGTGCAGGAGCCGGCCTACGTCACGGCAATGCCCGTCATCATCGTCGCCATCGTGGCGGGCGTGATCGTCTTCGTGGTCTACGCCGTTCGCAAGAGAAACGCCGAGCGCGACGCCCACGTGCGCGAGATCCTCGAAGAGCCCCTCGAGAAGTACGGCGATGAGGAGCTCGAGGATCTCGAGGAGAAGTACAAGGACGATGTCTGATCCGAGGCGCTCTCGAAGCGCGCCTCGTCAAACCAGGGCACTAGGGTCGCGGTGGCGAAGGAGCCGCCGCTCGAGAAAGGAAACCCCATGGCTTCGATCCTCTCCCGTTTCACCTCGATCGTCAAAGCCAACATCAACGAGCTCATCGACAAGGCGGAAGACCCGCAGAAGATGGTGGACCAATACCTGCGCGAGCTCGCCGAGGATCTGGCCGAGGTCAAGGAGGCAACCGCCGGCGTCATGGCCGAGGAGGCCCGTTGCAAGCGTGCGCTCGCCGAGAACGAGGGCAAGTCCGAGCACTACGAGGATCTCGCCAAGGCCGCCCTTCGCGAGGGCAACGAGGGCGACGCCCGTACCTTCCTCGCCAAGAAGCAGACCTTCGACGGCGAGCACGAGGGCCTGAAGGCCGCCTATGACGCCGCCAAGGCCAACGCCGACAAGATGCGCCAGATGCACGACAAGCTCGTGGACGACATCCAGCAGCTGAACGCGCGCAAGGAGACGATCAAGGCCAAGGCCGCCGTCGCCAAGACGCAGGACAAGATCACCGAGATGACGAGCGGTGTGGGCAAGAGCCACGCCGCCGACGCCCGCGCCGCCTTCGACCGCATGGAGGCCAAGGCCGACGCCATGCTCGACCGCTCGAACGCGAAGGTCGAGCTGAACGCCACCGAGGCGGGGGAGGACGTCGAGAAGTTGGAGCAGAAGTACACCGCGGCCGGCATGAACGCCCGCATCGATGATGAGCTCGAGCGCCTGCGCGCCGAGATCGCGAACGAGGGCTGAGCGGCCGAGCCCTTCGCGGCCCCGAGGTTTCGCGGGCCGCGTCCGTGAACGCATGAGGCGCCGGTCGGCGGCACGGCCCCACGTGGCGGGCGCCGGCCGGCGCGTTCCCAAAAACCCTCGGACGAAGGACGGAGGCACCGTGGATCCATCGACCACCCTTGAAAGCGGCCTCACGCGAGACGAGGCCTACGCGCTGCTCACGCGCTACAACGAGGATCCCTACCACCTCAAGCACGCGGAGATCCTCGAGGCCCTCATGGCCCACTTCGCCCGGGAGTACGACCCGGAGAACGTGGAGTTCTGGAGCCGGGTGGGGCTTCTCCACGACCTCGATTGGGAGCGATTCCCCGAGGAGCACACCGTGAAGGCCGAGGAGATCCTCCGCGAGGCCGGCGCTTCGCCCGAGCTCGGCTACGCCATCCGCACCCACGTCTTCCCCCATGACGACACGGCGCCCAAGCCCGTGGCCAAGATGGAGCGGATGCTCTTCGCCATGGACGAGCTCTCCGGCCTCATCAACGCGTGCGTCCTCGTGCGCCCCTCGAGGAGCGTGCGCGACATGAACCTGAAGTCGCTCAAGAAGAAGTTCAAGCAGCGCAGCTTCGCGGCCGGCTGCAACCGCCAGGATATCGAGCTCGGCGCGTATCTGAACGACCTCACGACCGATGAACTGCTCGCACTCGGCCTCGAGGCCATGCAGGCGATCGCCGAGGAAGGTGGGCCCGTAGACTAGGCGAGCTTCCATGGCCGAGTTGACACGCGTCTCGCGTCATAG
>CANQFP010000083.1 GCA_947599965.1 uncultured Atopobiaceae bacterium
GAATGCATGTCCGCGCGCGATCGGCGCCTGTGACGCACCGCCGATGCCCGATACTTCAGGCGGAACCCGTCATTGGAGGCGCCATGCATCTTTCGCATGCCGAGTGCGAACGTTTCTACCGGCTGATGGACGTCGTCGTGTCCTACGCGGTGGACATCGAGGGCTTCACGCAGAACGAGGAGAAGCAAGCGCTTGATCTTTCGGGGGAGCCCGTCGCTCCCGAGCAGGAGCTCGACCATGACGTACTCGCCTACGTCTCCCACGATCCCGGTTTCATGAGGCGCCTCTTCGAGCGCGCGTCCCGCGACATGCCCGGCTACCTCGACGCGCGCGACCGCCGGATCCTCCGCTCGTGGCAGGAGGGCGCCTGGGAGACGACGGCGATCCTCATGGACTTCACCTCGAGCGGCAACGCGCTCCTCTACACGCCCATGGGCGTCGTGGAGCTCTCGGGCATCTCCCAGGACATCGACGGCATGGCGTTCCTCCCGCCCTGTCCTGTGATGCTCGTGTTCCTGCCGTTCGGAGAGCGCATCGTCTACGCGACGTCGATCGTCCAGTATCCCGTGGAGCTCGGCCCCGGCATCCTCGGCGAGCTCGATGGCGAGCTGGCGAAGATCGAATCCGGCGAGGCCAGGCCCATCGCAAGCGCGAGCGCCTACCTGAAGCGCGTGAAGGCCCAGAAGGAAAGAGAGCGCGAGCGGGACTTCGCCGAGCTCGAGCGCTCGCTCGATCGCGAGGCGCGCAAGGCGGCGGGCGAGGAGACGCTGCCCCGCGGCGTGCACCGGGGAGCCCTCGTGGGGCTCGACGAAGCCGAGCGCGAGCGGGCCGTGCACGAGGACATGGACCGCGTGATCTCCGACATGGCTCACGACATCGAGGAGCTCGAGCGCGAGGGGCTCGAGGATTCCGCCGTCGAGGGCACTCCGAGGAAGGACCTCCGCGCGGCGCTCGAGTGCCTGGAATGCGATCCCGATACCGGCGAGGTCTACGCCCTCTCGGGCCTCTCGCTCTTGCTCGGTGACATCGACGGCTGGGACGAAGAGCGCGACGGCTACCTCGCCACGAGCGAGGTCGGCGCCAAGGCCGCGGAGATGCCGGACGTGTTGAAGGCGCTCCTCGTCCTTTGCGACCAGAGTGCCTTCTCCCTCATCGAGCGCGTGCGGGAGGCAGGCGGCGAGCTCACCGTCTCCGCAGGGGACGCGGAGGCGTTGAAGGCGATCAACGTCCTGCCCCCGATCACCTTCCTCTATCGCGATCCCGCGGCCGCCACCTTCGCCGTCGTCATCCATGAGCCCGTCCGAAAGCTCCTCGAGGAGCTGGATTGGGACGCCCTTCGCAAGGAGCGCGCGTTCATCGACGAGGTCATCCGCTATGCGGAGCGAGCGTGCGAGCTCTACGGCGTCCTGACGATGGAGGCGTTCGCGGAGGAGTTCGGCAAGGCGACCGGCTGGAAGGGCGAGGCGTCCCACCTCTTCAGTCTGCTCGACAACGTGTGCATCTTCCGAGACCGCGACATCGTCCTCGACGGCTACGGTCGCCAGGCGATGCTGGTGGCCTACGAGATCAGCGACGAGTGGCTTGAAGAAGCGGGGGCCGACGAGGAGGACATCGCGGATGCCCGACGGCAGAGGCATGTGCTGCTCGAGCGCCAGGAGACCATCCCCCGCCGCCCGCTTTCCGAGGCGATGGGCGAGCCGACGCTCTTCCATTGGTTGATGAAGCGCGAATCGGCGCGCCTCCTCAGAGCCTGGCTCGACGCGCACGTGCCCGATGGCAAGAACGACTACGCCTTCGCCGATGGGCTGATGGAGGAACTCTTCGACTCTGCGAATCAGGACATGTCGCCTTCCGAGCAGGCGAGGATCGTGACGGACCCCTACGGAGAGGTCGACTTCTCGAGCGAAGACGAGGTGATGGACTTCTTCAACGAGCTCCTCGCCTTGGCGATGCGCTACGTGAACGACGTGCCGCAGTGGTACGACCACGGGTATTCGCCCGGCGAGCTCCACGAGTTGGAGACGGGGCGCAAGCTGTTCTTCAACGAGGACGGCACGGTGATGAAAGTGGGCCGCAACGACCCCTGCCCCTGCGGCAGCGGCAAGAAGTACAAGCACTGCCACGGCCGACGGCGGTGAGGCGAGACCATCGCTCAATACCTACGTGCGACGAAAAGGGCCGGGAGCCTCGAGCGAGGTTCCCGGCCCGTGCGCTAAACGCGAAACGCGGCGCTTCCCGCGCTCCTACGACTGCATGAGGAACGGCAGCGCGTAGATGTCGGCGCCCTGGTTCTTCCAGCCGAGCCCCGTGAGGACGAGCACCTCGTTCGTGCTCGGCGTCCAGAGGTGCGTGCCCTGGGTCACGTTCGGGTTGAAGAGCGTCGTCACGGCCAGGCCGTCGGCCTTGGGAAGGCTGATGAAGCCCGCGGCGGTGCCCTCGTTGCGCCAACCGAGCCCCGTGAGGACCGCGATCTGCCCGGTGTCGGCCTCGGGCACGTAGTAATGGTCGCCGTTGTTGGGGTTGTAGAGGCGCACGATGAGCGAATCGCCCGCGCTCGCCGTGGCCGGCTCGAGCCAGAGCGGTCCCTCGTTGCTCCAACCGAGCTCGACGAGCGTCGTCACCTCGTTGACGTCGGTCGTGTAGAGGTGGAGCCCGCCGTTCGGGTTGTAGAGCCTGTAGACGGCCTTCGCGCCCGTCACGGGGATCGCCGTGCTCACGCTCGTGGAAAGCTCGGGGTAGAGGTCCGTGAGGGACTTCGGGAGCGTGGCGGTGCCGGAGAACGTGATCGAGCTGCCGGTGAAGCCCGACGCCAGGGTGAAGGTATCCGCCTCGGAGGTCCACTCGACCGCGCCCGCGGGCGTGACCGTGGGGTTCTCGAGGCCGGAGCCGTCGATCCAGCCGAAGACATCCAGGTCGTCGAGGTCGGAGAAGCTCGGGGTGATGCCGAGCGAGTACTCCGCGGCGAGCTCGAGGCCGGGGAGCGGGTTCAGCACGTTGATGATCTCGTCCTCGGGCTCATCGACACCGAAGATGGGGGCCACTTCGAGGCCGGTCACCGGGTGCGGCGCGATGTTGAACCAGCGCCAGCCCTCGCGCTCGATGGGGTCGGTCATGCCCGAGCCGGCGAAGTTGATGAGGTAGGGGTCGGAGCCGTCGAGGCTCTGCGAGACCTGGAGAAGCCAGGGGTAGAACGTCTCGTCCGCGGCGGAGCCGGCGTCGAAGCCGTCGACGGGGAGCGGCTTGGCGTTCGCGGTCGGCCAGCCGATGGCCGTGACCTCGGGGCCCTCGCCCGGGGTGCCCGTGCCGTTCGAGAGGTCGAAGACGCCGATGGTGAGGCCCACGGGAAGCACCGCCGGGGTGGAGGCGGCGGTGGCGGTGTAGGTGTCGCCGGCCTTCACGGTGAGCTTGCCGGACTCCATCGAGAGCGTGGCGTCGGGTGCGTAGATGCCGGCGCCGCCCGAGGTGGGCGTGCCCTGCGTGGCGTCGAGGTTGCCGCCCGCGCCGCCCGTCGCGCTCATGGTGCCGGAGACGTTGATGGCCGTCTTGTCGGTGGCGTAGAGGGCGGCCGTGCCCTCGGTGGGCGAGGCACCGCTCGCTCCCGCGCCACCCGCGAGGATGGTCGTGCCGGAGAACGCGATCGCGGATTCGCCGATGGAGACGATGGTCGGGCCGGACGCGCCGCCGGTGAGCGAGCAGTTCGCGAAGGCGACGTTGGCGGACGTGATCTGGATGGCCACGGGGTTCAGCGTGACGGTGTTGAAGACGAGGCTGCCGGAGTAATCGTCCTCGTCCTCGCCGCCGATGACGATCGACGTGACATTCGGGCCGTCGGGCTCGGTCGCCTGCGTGACGATGATGTCCGAGGTGCCGGTGATGACGACTTCGCCCTTGCCGTCGAACATGACGTCGGTGAGCGGGTCATCCGAGCTGAACGTGAGGTTTCCGTAGGTTTGCGGGTCCGCGGCGAGCGCCGGGGTCGCGACGACGAGCGACGCGCAGACGCCGAGCACGGCCAAGGCGAGCGCGGCGCCCACCTTCTTGAAGACGGATCGTGGAGTTCGGCTCATCGAGCCTCCTTTCCGAAGCTGCGCCCATCGCATCGGGCGCCCGCGGCGCGGAAGGCGCGCACGGTGAGCTCTATGTTCTCCGAGGAAGGCGGCTGCGGGGCGCACGCATCCGCGAGCGCGCGGTTCGAGGAACGAACGTGCGATTTTCCGACACGAAGTGCGGCGCGGGGCGACGGGTATGATGGCGATTGCAAGGCGACCGTCAACGCAGGCTGGAGCACCATGTCGGACGATGTGTACACCATCGATGAGCTCAGAGGCATGATCCTTCCGCTGCTCGATCGATACGGCTTGGAGTCGGCGAGCCTCTTCGGCTCGTATGCACGAGGCGAGGCCGATGCCGCGTCCGACATCGACGTCCTTCTATTCGGTGGCGAGGATTTCGATGCTCTCGGAGTTTTCGGCGTGGCCGAGCGCCTTCACCGGGCGTCCGGCAAGAGCGTTGACGTCTACGAGATCTCCGAGCTGAATGACGGCCCGTTCAAGGATGCCGTGCTCAGGGACGCCGTCGTGCTCTGAGGGGTTTCATGAGGGACGATCGATACAGACTCCAGCAGATCGTGGAAACGGGCGA
>CANQFP010000084.1 GCA_947599965.1 uncultured Atopobiaceae bacterium
CGCCTTGCGCGGGCGACCCCGGCGCCGCGGGCGATCCGCCTCGGCCAGCGTCTGGGCGGGCGCGGGGCCGGGCGTGGCCTGGGCCTTCGTGGCCTCGCGGGTCCGCTTGGTCATGGCCTTGACGTCGTCGGCTGCCGCTTGGGCAGCGCTCTCCCCGGTTGTATCGGCGGCTTTCCTTGGCATGGGGTTCCTCCCAACGGCGGTGTGTCCGCACACGTGTGAAAAGGGAACGCAGAGGACAAAGCTTGGGAATGCGCCGCCTGGCGAGGTTGGCGGCTGAGCAGAGGGAGCCGATCGGCTCGGCGAGCACTATACCATAGCTCGACCGATTGCCGTCTCGCTCATCTCCCCCGCGCTTGTCGGGCGTGCGCGGAGAACCCGCGGGCCTACATGGACTCCGGCGCCGAGACGCCGATCAGCGAGAGGCCGACGGCGAGCGTGATGCGAACCGCATCCGAGGCGGCGAGGCGCGCTTGGGAGAGCTCCTCATCGAGCGGGCGCCCCTCGCGGGGAAGGATCGGGCAGGCGGTGTAGAAGCCGTGGTACGCGGCGGCGAGTTCCTGCAGGTAGTGCGTGATGCGGAAGGGAGCGCGGTCGCGTGCGCAGCCGGCGATGAGATCGCCGAACTCGTCGAGCTTGCGGCAGAGCTCCGCCTCCTCCTCGCCCGCCAGGAGCGAGAGGTCGGGCTCGCCCGCCATGGCCACGTTCGCGGCCTCGTCGGCCGTGAGATGCTCGGCGTCCTCCACGCCCTTTCGGGCGGCGGCGCGACGCAGCACCGAGCAGATCCGCGCGTGGGCGTACTGCACGTAGTAGACCGGGTTGTCCGCGCTCTTCTGCTTCACCTTCTCGATGTCGAAGTCGATGGTCTGGTTCGACGAGCGGCTCATGAGCGTGAAGCGCGTGGCGTCCGCACCCACCTCGTCGATGAGCTCGCGGAACGTGATCATCGTGCCCTTGCGCTTCGACATGCGCACGGGGACGCCGTTGCGCAGCAGGTTCACGAACTGGCCGAGGAGCACCTCGAAACGGCCCTCGTAGCCGAGCGCGTCGCAGGCGGCGCGCACGCGGGCGATGTAGCCGTGGTGATCGGCGCCCCAGATGTCGATCACGTGGTCCACGCGCTGGAACTTGTTCCAGTGGTAGGCCACGTCGGAGGCGAAGTAGGTGTACTCGCCGTTGGCCTTCACGAGCACGCGGTCCTTGTCGTCGCCGAGCTCCGTGGAGCGGAACCAGAGCGCGCCCTCGGCCTCGTAGAGGTAGCCCATCTCGCGGAGCTTGTCGAAGGCGCGACTCACCTGCGACGTGCCGTCGGCGTCCACGGCGTAGAGCGAACGCTCGGAGAACCAGACGTCGAAGGTGCAGCGCACGTCGGCGCAGGTCTTCTCCATGTCCTCGAGCATCTTCTGGTAGCCGCGCTCGCGGAAGGCGAGGTTGCGCTCGTCGGCCGGCTGGTCCGCCCACTGGAGGCCGTCGGTCTCGATGAAGCTCGCGGCGAGCTCGACCACGTAGTCGCCGCCGTAGGCGTTGCCGCCGAGGTGCTCGTTGAAGGCGCTCATGAGCGGATGCGTCTCGGGGTGCTCGTCGTCCTCGTCCTCGACGTAGGCCTCGCGATCGGCGAGCAGGCGTTCCGTGGCCGAGGCCAGGTCGAGCCCCTCATCGCGCATGAGGGAGGCGAGCTGGAGATAGCGCTCGGCGATCGATGCGCCGAAGACGTCGAGCTGGCTGCCGTGATCGTTCACGTAGAACTCGGGCTCCACGGCGAAGTTCGTGTGGCGGAAGACGCGGCAGAGCGAATCGCCGAGTGCCGCCCAGCGCCCGTGGCCGAGGTGCATGGGGCCCACGGGGTTCGCGGAGATGAACTCCACCTGCACCGACTGGCCGTGGCCCACGTCCGAGCGGCCGAAATCGGCGCCGAGCTCGCGGGCCTCGGCGACGACGCTCGCGCGCGACGCCGGCGAGAGCTTGAAGTTGATGAATCCGGGGCCGGCCACCTCGACCGCGTCCACGACGTCGCTTTCGCCCAGATGGGAGACGATGGCCTCGGCGATGGCGCGGGGAGGGCGGCGAGCCGCCTTCGCGGCTCGCATGGCCAACGTGGAGGACCACTCGCCATGGGAGGCGTCGGCGGGTCGCTCGAGGTAGGCGCTCTCGATCTCGAAGGCCGGCAGGTCGCCTGAGGTCTGAGCCGCGAGGGCGGCGTCGGTGAGCAGGTTCGCCAGGGTGTCTCGCACGGGCACGGAAGCCATGGGCACACTCTTCTCTTTCATACGGGGTCGATCGTTCGGGCGAAGTGGCGGGCGGGGGCATGCGCGCGCGACGCGTGCCACGCCGGCCGCGCGGGCGGGGCCGGAGGGGCTAGCGTTCGCCCGCCTCCGCGTCGCCCTCGCAGTGGTGCGCCGCCTCCCACTCGAGCGTCGTGAGCCGGCTTCTGAGCTCGGCCAGCCCGGGCTCGAGGCCCACGGGGTAGAACTGCGGGTTCAGGTAGCGGCGAATGGCCGGGTCGAGGTGCATGAGGGCGTTTCGGCACCGGGAGCGCGCCTCGATGAGCGGCTCGGGCGCGCCCACGGCGTGCCCGTCCTCCACGACGAGGGCGAGCACCTCCTCGGGCTCTCCGGCGGAGAAGTCGTACATCGTGTCGCCGTCGAGCACGTCGCGTGCCAAGCCGGAGAGATCGCTCGCCACGTCGTCGAAGACGATGACATCGCCGATCGGCACCTCGTTCGCGTCGCGATAGCGCAGCACGTGCTGCACGCCGGGGATCGTACGCTTGAAGGCCTGCTCCGAGAGCTTCATCGTCGGCGTCCAAGCGCTCTCGCCGGGCTTGCGGAAGGCCGTGAGCTTGTAGACGCCGCCGAGCGAGGGCTGCGGATCGCAGGTGGCGAGCTTGGTGCCCACGCCGAAGCTGTCGATGGGCGCCCCTTGGGCGAAGAGCGACTGGATCGTGTATTCGTCGAGGTCGTTCGAGGCGGAGACGCCCACGTAGGGCAGGTTCTCCTCGTCGAAGCGCCGGCGCGCGTACTTCGCGAGCTTGGCGAGGTCGCCGGAATCGAGGCGCACGGCCCGGAGGCGCTCGCCCCGCGCCTCCATCTCCTTGGCCACGACGATGGCGTTCTCGATGCCGTTCTCGGCGTCGTAGGTGTCCACGAGGAGCGTGCAGTTGTTCGGCATGGAGGCCGCGAAGGCGCGAAACGCCTCGATCTCCGTGGGGAAGGCCATCACCCAGCTGTGGGCGTGGGTGCCGAAGACCGGGATGCCGTAGATCTTGCCGGCGAGCACGTTGGAGGTGGAGCTCGCACCGCCCACGTAGCTCGCACGCGCCACGGCGAGGCCGCCATCGGGGCCTTGGGCGCGACGCAGGCCGAAGTCGCTCACGGCATGGCCCTCGGCCGCCTGCACCACGCGCGCGGCCTTGGTGGCCACGAGCGTCTGGAAGTTCACGAGGTTGAGGAGCGCCGTCTCGATGAGCTGGCAGGCCACGACGTTGCCCTGCACGCGCACGAGCGGCTCGCGCGGGAAGACGAGATCGCCCTCGCGCACGGCGTGGATGGTCACCTTCGGCTCGAAGTCGGCGAGCCATCTCAAGAAGGCCGGCTTGAACATGGCACCGCCGCCGGGTGCCTCGAGGGACGCGAGGTAGTCGATGGATTCCCGCGTGTAGTGGAAGTGCTCGATCATGTCGGCGACCTGGCCCGTGCCGCAGGCCACCGCATAGCCGCCGTCGAAGGGGTTCTCGCGGAAGAAGACCGTGAAGACGGCCTCGTCATCGCCGCGGCCGCTCTCGAAGAACGCCTGGGCCATGGTGAGCTCGTAGAGGTCGGTGTTGAGGGCGACGTCGGTGGGGACGGTGCGATCGGTGAGCGACATGACAATCCTTTGCGCTTGCCCGGGCCTCGGAAGTAAGGCCGCGATCTCGGCTAGTGTAGCCGCTCATCGAGGGGAAACGCCGAGCACGGCGAGCGCGCGGGGTCGGGCAACGCGACGTTGAGCCCGCGAGGCGCGCGAAGGCACGCGCGATCTAGCGGAAGAGGACGTACCACACCACGACGGCGAAGACGATGACGCAGGCGACGAGGATGATCTTCTGGGCAAGCGGCATCTTGAGGTCGTCGCCCGGCTCCATACGCTGACGCGCCGCCTCGATGCGGCGATCCGCCTCGGCGTCCTGCTCGGCGCGTGCCTGTTCGGCACGCAGCTGCTCCAGTTCGGCGCGCTCGCGCGCGGCCGCCGCCTGTTGCTCGCGCGCCGCCTTCTCGGCCCGAAGGGCCTCGAGTTCCGCACGTTCCTCGTCACTCAGTGCATCTGCCATGGGCGCCCCATCGGCCGAAGGATCCTCGGGAGAATGCTACGCCTCCTCGGCCTCGATCTTCTTGTCGAGGGCGCGTTGCCTCTCCTTGGCCTCCCATTT
>CANQFP010000085.1 GCA_947599965.1 uncultured Atopobiaceae bacterium
GAGCCGCCGAGCTTGCCGAGCACGTAGGTGAAGAACGCCATCTCCCAGCCCGGCTTGTGGAAGCCGCGGAAGTAGCCGGAGTCATAGCCGGGCATGAGCTGCTCCATCACCACGTCCACGCCCGCCATGCTCGCGGGCTCGAGCGCGCGGAAGTAGTGGCCGGAGCCGTAGCCGAGGCGCGCGACGGCGTTGTTGTCCTCGATGATGTGACCGATCTTCTCCACGCCGTGCTCGCGGCACCACGCGGCCATCACGCCCTCGAAGTTCTTCCCATAGAGCTCGGAGACGAGGTCCATGTAGGCGTAGCGCAGCACGTGGGCGGCCTCGCAGTCGCCGAAGAAGAGCAGCGGCAGGTGGGGGAGGAGCGTCTCGGCGTCGAGCTCGGCGAGGCAGGTGCCCTCGAGGCGCTCGGCGAGGAGCTCGGCGAGGTCCTCTCGCCAGGGGAGCACCATCTGCGGGTTGCGGCCGATGGAGGCGTCCTCTGAGCCGTGGATGTTGCCGAAGCGGGCCTCGTCGGAGAAGAACCCCTTGAAGGTCGTGCCGAAGTAGCTCGAGAAGCGGTCGTAGAACTCCTGGTAGACGGTGTCGATGAGCACCTGCGTTGCGGCGGGATCGAGCGGGTTCAAATAGCCCTCGGTCATCTTCTCGCCGCCCTCGAAGCTCGTGTAGAGCACGTTCACGTACCACTGGCCCTCGCCGATTCCGTCGAGCGTCACCACGGGGCAGGGGCCGTAGTCGTGGCCGGTGGGATGGTTCGTCCAATCGAACTCGGGGCGTCCGGTGAGGTAGTCCGCGCGCTCGGTGAGATTGGCCGTGAGATCGACGGTCTCGGTGACGTCGGGCTCGTCGGCAGCGGTGCGACGCTGGGCGAAGATGCCGAGGATGCGATCACCGGGAGCGGCGGCGGTGTAGCGCAGGTTGAGATCCGCGCCCTCGAGCGGGCCGAGCACGTCGAAGGTGGCGAGCCTGAGGTAGCGCTTGCAAAGCTCGGGATGATGCCTCCGAACCTCGCCGTTGGCCGAGCCGGTGGGGAAGTGGCTGTCGTCGAGGGACCACACGCCCATGCCGCGGCGCTTGCCCTCCTCGAGGAGGAACGCGACGTCGCCCCACCACTGCTCGCTGCCGTAGTTCTCGTAGAAGCGAGGCTCGATGCAGAACTCGCGGATGCCGGCCTCCTGCATGGCGTCGAGCTGGCCCGCGTAGCGCTCATGGGCGTCGCCGCGGATCCAGAGGAACGGCATCACATGGCTTTCGGCGTTGCCGGCGAGCAGTTGGTTGAGCTTCTCCATAGGGCTCCCTCTCATTTCATCCACTGTTGGACTGGGCATTCGGAACGTCGTGTTGTAATGACGATGGAACAGCAGGTAGTCGAAACGTCAGTGAGGTGCATCCGGAGTGCCGCAGCGTCAACGCGAATGCCGACCGACCCATTGCCACAGCGTCACCGGAAAGCCTTCCCACATCACATTCGTGCCGTCGAGCTCGGTCTTCACCGTGTCGTGGTAGACGTTGATCCACACCACGTGGCCCATGTAGCGGGTCGGGCGACCGTCCTCGTCGTGATAGACGCCGGTCTCGTCGGCGATGGTGTCGTAGTAGGTGGCGTGGGCCTCCACCGGATCGGCGGCCTGGAGGCGCGGCCAGAGGGCCTTCAGATGATTCTCGGCCGTGACCAGCGGATCGTCGTCCACCTGCACGAACCAGATGGGCGTCTTCGCCATGGCGGCGTATTCGGCGTCCGTGCCGAGTTCGCCCACCCAGGGCGTGCAGCAGGCCACGGCGCAGGCGAAGGCGTCGGGGTGGTCGGTGATGAGGCGGCAGGTCATGAAGCCGCCGTTGGAGAGGCCGCCGATGTAGATGCGCGAGCGATCGATGTCGGGGTGCGCGGCGATCGTCTCCTCGAGGAGCGCCATCACGGCGTCGGCGTAGATGGTCCGGTTGTCGTCATCCATCTGCCCGGAGCCGCTGTCCATCCAAAACGTCGGGCACGTGGGGCAGAGGACGTAGGCCGCGCCGCCGAGCTTGGCTTGGATGTCGCCCTCGCCGAGCGCAACCACCTTGTTGCCCGTGACGGTGAGGTAGGGGTCATCCCCACCCTCGCCGGCGCCGTGGAGCCAGAGGAGGAGGGGCGCCGTCTCGATGGGCTTCCACGCGGGGGCGAAAGGCCAGGTCTCGGCCGCCTTCCGAGCGTTCACGGCCTCGATGTTCGGGGAGTAGAGCGCGTAGGTGAGCTCGATGCCCGCGAAGGTGCCACGGCCCGAGAGGTCCCAACCGGCGAGCTGGGGGCACACATCGCCCGCGCACTCGTCGAAGACGAGGCCTGCGATGGGCGCGCCGTCGCTCGCGAGGGCGGGGATGGGGGCCGTCTGGGTCACGGTGAAGCGGCTCTCGCGAAGGCTGCTGTAGAGGATCTCGCCGTCGATACGCTTGGTGAGGCGGTTCTCGGGGAGCTCGAGCACCGCGAACGCGCCCTCGGGCGCGGGCGTTCCGGCATCGGTGGCGGCGTAGGCGTGGCGCACGGGGATGTAGCCCAGCGAGGGCTTGCCCACGGGGTCGGTCCGGTGCTCCTTGGTGAGCGCGATCTCGCCCGTCTTCGGGTCGAGGCGCTCCACATAGACCGAGAAGGTGCCCTCGTCCAGGTCTTTGGTGCGCACGGCACGCGGGAGCTCGAGGATGAGCTTGGAGACGAAGGGGCCGTTGTCTCCCACGGTGGTGAAGGTGCGATACGTCGCCATGGCTGCGTCCTTCCGGGTACGCGTGCGGGTCTCAGGGCTGCCTCGAGTGGGCGAGGCGGGTTATGCGCGAAGTTCCTGGGTCTCCTCGATCTCGGCGAGCATCGCGATGCGCTTCGCGTGGCGACCGCCCTCGAAGCTCGCCGCGAGCCACTCGTCGACGATCATCATCGCGAGCTCGGAGCCCACGACGCGGGCACCGAACGCGATGATGTTCGTGTCGTTGTGCTCGCGGGAGAGCTTCGCGGTGTAGGGGTCGGAGCAGACGCAGGCGCGCACGCCGTGCACCTTGTTCGCGGCGAGCGAGATGCCCACGCCGGTGCCGCAGATGAGGACGCCGAGATCGACGTCGCCCGCGGCCACGGCCTTGCCCACGGCGAAGCCGGAGACGGGGTAGTCGAAGCGCTCGGTGGAATTGGTGCCGAAGTCCACGACCTCGTGGCCGAGCTCCTCGAGGTGCTTCTTGATGATGCCCTTGAGCTCGACCGCCACGTGGTCGTTGCCGATGCCGATCTTCATGGGTGTGCCTCTCCTTCTCGGAAGCGCGCGTTCGTAACGTGGTGCGGGTTAGGCGTAGGCGAGCGCGGGCTGCCTCAGGCGCTCGATGCTCAAAGCGTAATCGCCCTTGCCGAAGAGTGCGCTCGTGCCGAGCACGAAGGCATCGGCGCCGAGCTCGCTCAGTTGGGCGATGCGCTCGGGGCTGCAGGCGCCGTCGATGACGAGCTTGTAGCCGAAACGCCCTTTGAGCTCGGCGAATCGTTGGATCTTGGGGAGCGTGAACTCCATGAAGGCTTGGCCTGCGAAGCCGGGGCTCACGGTCATGACCATGAGATGGTCCACGAGGGGCAGGAGCTCCTCCACTGCCGAGACGGGCGTCTCGGGGTTCACGGCGAGACCGGCCTTGCGCCCGGCGGCGCGGATGGCGAGGAGCGCCTTCGCGCAGAAGCGCTCGGCTTCGGGGTGGATGTAGATGATGTCCGCGCCGGCCTCGATGAAGAGATCGAGCTTGGCGAGCGGGTCGATGATCATGAGGTGGGCATCGACGGGCTTGTTCGTGGCGGCCTTGATGGCGCGGATGTCGTTGGTGCCCATGGTGATGTTCGGCACGAAGCAACCATCCATGATGTCGCAGTGGAACGCGTCTGCGCCGGCGGCGTCGAGGGCGCGCACTTCATCCGCGAGGGTGCCGAAGTCCGCGCACATCATGCTCGGGTAGAGCTCCATGGTGTTCCTCCGTATGAGAAAACGTTTACTCTTGATGTTCGGCACTAAGTAAACGATTACTCAACCCGTTTGTCAAGCGCTAGCTACGCAGTTTGAGTAAACGTTTGTGCTAATTGCGCAAACGTTACCGCTATCTCGAGCCATGAGTACCATCCGATTCGCACCATCGA
>CANQFP010000086.1 GCA_947599965.1 uncultured Atopobiaceae bacterium
CCCATGTCCATGCCGCCCATCGAGCCCATGTCCATGCCGCCCATCGAGCCCATGCTCTGCATGTCCATCGGCTTCGTCTTGGAGGCACCTGCCGAGGTGGCGCTCTCGGGCGCGCTCTCAGCGGGCGGTTCCTTGCCCGCCCATTGGAGCGTTCGGATCTCGGCCTCCTTGCCCGCCGGAAGCACCTCGGCGATGACCTCGTCAACCCCCACCTCGGCGGCCACCGCATCGGCCGTGGTCTGCGCGTCGCCGGTGATCATGACGGTCTTCACGCCGAGGTCCTTGAGCTCCGAGACGGCTTCCTCGCTCGTCGCTCGGACGGTGTCGGAGAAGGCGAGGGCGCCGAGGAGGTGCCCGCCGCGCGCCACGTAGTCGACGGTCTTCGCATCCTTGGCGAAGAGCGCCACGGCGCCGGCGAGGGGTGCCACGTCCACCCCCGCATCGCCCATGAGGCGCGCGTTGCCCACGAGGCAGACGGCGCCCGCGCTCGTGGCCCTGAGGCCCCCGCCGGGCACGGTTGCGAGCCCATCGACGGGAGCCGGCGTGAGATCGGGCGCCTCCTTCTTCCCGTAGGCGACGACCGCCTTGGCGAGCGGATGGTCGCTCTCGCCCTCGAGGCCGAGCGCGGTGGCGAGGAGCTCGACCTTCGTGGCGCCCGGGGCCACGGCCACGTCCGAGACCTCGGCGACGCCGCGGGTGATGGTCCCCGTCTTGTCGAGGGCGACGACGCTCACCGAACCGGCGCCTTCGAGGGCGCTCCCGCTCTTGATGAGGATCCCCTCCTTGGCGCCTTGGCCGGTGGCCACCATGATCGCCGTCGGCGTGGCGAGGCCGAGGGCGCAGGGGCAGGTGATGATGAGCACGGAGATGGCGCGGGTGAGGGCGAAGCTCCAACCGGCGCCGAGGCAGAGCCAGACGATGAGCGCGATCACGGCCACGGCGATGGTGCAGGGGATGAAGATCGCGCTGATGCGATCGGCGAGCGCCTGGGCCGGCGCCGTCGACATCTGCGCCTGCTCCACGAGGTGGATGATGCCCGCGAGGGTCGTGTCCTTGCCCACGCGCGTGGCGCGCATGGTGAAGTAGCCGTCTTCGACCACGGTCGAGCCCGTGACCTCGGCACCGACGCCCTTCTCCACGGGAAGCGATTCGCCGGTGATGGCGCTCTCGTCCACCTCGCCCGAGCCGCTCAGCACGACGCCGTCCACGGGCACCGCCTGGCCGGCCTTCACCGCGAGCACGTCACCCACGACCACGCTCGCCACGTCCACCTCGACGGGCTTGCCATCCACGAGCTTCGTCGCCTTCTTCGGCGTGAGCTTGTAGAGCTTGGAGAGGGCGCTCGTGGTGCGTCCGCGGGCCTTGGCCTCGAAGAGCTTGCCGACGCAGATGAGGGTGAGGATCATCCCCGCGCTCTCGAAGGAGAGTTGCCCCGCCCAGCTGCGCGCGAGTTCGAGCTCGGCGTCTGCGAGGCTCGCGCCCATGGCGTAGAGGCACCACACGCCGAAGACCGTCGCCGAGCCGGCGCCGAGGGCCACGAGGGCGTCCATGTTCGCCGGCGGATGGATGAGCGAGCGCAGACCGTTCGCGAAGATCGCGCGGTTGACGACGAGGATGGGAAGCAGCAGGAGGAACTGCGTGAGCCCGAGGGCGACGGCGTCTCGAGCGGGCTGGAGCGCCTCCGGCAGCGGCCAGCCGAACTGCGCACCGAAGCCGAGGTAGCAGAGGGGCACCGCGAAGATGATGGAGATGATGAGTCGACGGCGAATGCCCGCGATCTCGCGTTTCGACATCGCCTCGGGGTCCATGCCGGGCATGAAGGTCATCATCAGCATGTTCACGGTGCCATCTCCTCCTCGTCCGACCGCCGTCGGAAGAGGTTTCTACCCACGTCCGTCCCACCTCGGGCTCCGCCGAAGGGAAGCGATATACTCGAAACGGTGGGTCGCTCCGATTGGATGGGACGTCCTCGATGCCTGAGGAAAAGAAATCAAGGATCGCCAATCGACTTGGCATCGACATCGACCAGGCGAGCGACTGGTCGGTGGACATGTCGCAGTTCGGTTCCTTCTCGGAGGACGACTTCGCCAAGGCCGACTGGGACGACGGCGCCTTCGAGGGCGATACGCACTCCGTCACCATCAAGCGCCGGACCGACCGCGGCACCGACATCACCCTCCTCGGCCTCGACTACCAGCGCGTCCAGGCGATCCTGCGCGGCTTCCAGAAGCGCTTCGACCCCACGGGCGAGAACGCGAAGCGGCGCGAGCTCCGCATGACGACGATCCGCAACTGGGTCATCATCACGAAGCTCGCCTCCAGCTGGACCATCCTCTTCACCCTCGTGAAGCTGTTCGTGGGCGCCATCGACTCCTCGGGCTTCCTTTTGGTGAACGCCATCTTCTCGGTCTCCATGGCCTTCTCGAAGAACTACATCGTCGATGGCTACGTGAAGGCCACGCGCTTCGGCCGCAACTTCTCCGTGCGCCACCAAGAGCTCTGGCGTTGCCAGATCGCGGGCGCCATCTGCGTGATCGTGAGCTGCATCTACATGTGGTTCGGCGCGGGCATCTTGAACAAGGACTTCGGCGCGGGCGTCGAATACTCCACGTTCACCGGCCTCGGCATGACCGCCATCGCCATCGGCGAGATCTTCCTCGCGCTGAAGGGCGTGTTCAACTGCCAGACCTCCGGCCAGTACGTGCTGCGCTGCCTCAAGATGCTGAACGTCTGCACGTCGTTCGGCGCCGCCGCCCTCGCCAACATCGCCATCCTCTCGATCTTCATCAAGGGCGGCCAGGACCTGCGCGAAAACGGGATCATGGTGCTCGTCTGCGGTGCGATATCGCTCGTCATCGGGCTCGTCCTACTCTCCATGCAGGCCAAGCACGGCGATCGCGAATGGGTGGATTAGCAAGAAACGTCCTCCAAACCATTTGAATCGCAGGCCAAGGTGTTTCATCCCTCGGCGCAAACAACCTCGCTTCTCGGTAAGGAATTGGGTTTCCAGGGGTAGAAGTATCGTGGCGCATGGGCGCGCCCCATGGAACCCGAGAGAAAGGATCGCCAATGCCCGAATTCGCGAACCCGTATGGCATGGAAGTCCCCCGCAAGCTCACCGACGGCGAACTTGCCCAGGCCATCCGCGTCGACCTCGCCGGCGAGCTCGAGGCCATCTACCTCTACGAGGCGCACGTGCTGGCCACCGACAACCCGGTTGCCAAGGACGTCCTCGCCGACATCGCCAACGAGGAGAAGGAGCACATGGGCGAGCTCCTCACGCTGCTCGAGTATCTGGAGCCCACGGAAGCGGATCACTATCGCGAGGGTTCGGGCGAGGTGAAGGAGATGCTCGAGAAGCGGGGCATCGATCCGACGTCCACGCTGGAGAAGCTCTTCGGCACCGACGTCGAAGCCGGGGAGGACTAGCGGCTGCATCGCCCACGGGAGATGAACGGAAGATCGGGGCGCCCCGCGGGGTGCCCCGATTTCGTTTCGGAGGTTACGACGCACGTGAGATTGCGTGCACCGGCGCAGGTAAACACGCGAGGAGCGTCGGGGTGCGTGAGATGGGCCCGATCGCGAAGGCGTAG
>CANQFP010000087.1 GCA_947599965.1 uncultured Atopobiaceae bacterium
AGAGGTCGCCTCTCTAAATCGGAGGCGGGCCGCGCTGGGAACTCAGCGATAGCGAAGAGGCACGGAGCGAAGGCCACCGTCTTCGCTCCGTGTTTTTATGCGAAACAGGGCATTCTCATGACTCCGCTACACCAGCTGAGCATTCGTGTTTGATAACGCGTCATTTGCATCAGGCGATCCTTCTCCTAAATCGTGGTTACCCAATGGTCACCGAAATTCGCGGCTCTCCATCCAAATCCAAATAGGACTCCTGGTCCTTCGGAATTCGAATTCGGCACAGAAACCCATGCCCATGCGACAGCTGGCCTAGAGCGGACAAGCCTCTTGGCACGATCATCCCTTGGCGGCTTCGCGTTGGTGGCGGCCCCGTGTTGGCGGTAGATCGCTCGGTCACGACCATGATCGATTCCGCACGGGGCGTGAGGGAGTACCCTCAGTTTCAAGGGCGCCGAACGTAAGCGCCGCACGCGAGAACGGCACGCAGAGATGGAGAGCGGGAAGACACGGCGAAAAGGGGTGCGCGATGGCGGGCATCGAGGCGAAGAAGGGTGAGATCCTCTACCAGGGGCACGCGAGCATGCGGATCATCACGAAGGCGGGCACGGTCGTCTACGTGGACCCCTTCGCGGGCGAGGGCTACGACGTGCCGGCCGACCTCATCCTCGTCACCCACGAGCACTACGACCACAACGCCGTGGACAAGCCCGCGCACAAGCCCGATACCGTCATCTGGCGCGAGGCGGAGTTCCTCGAGCACGGCTGGAGGGCCTCCGAGCTCGGCCATAAGGTCTTCCACGACGTGGACGTCCAGGCGGTCGAGGCCTATAACGGCCACCATCCGAAGGGCTTCGGCGTGGGCTACCTGCTGCGCTTCGACGACATCCTCGTGTACGTCTCCGGCGACACCTCGAAGACGAGCCAGATGGCCTCCATGGCGAAGCTCGGGATCGACTACGCGTTCCTGCCGATCGACGGCATCTACAACATGGGGCCGGCCGAGATGATGCGCTGCGCCGAGCTCATCGACGCGAAGCACGTCGTCCCGTACCACATGGACCCCGGCCATCTCTTCAACGAGGCGGACGCGGAGCGCGTGAAGCTGTCGAACGTGCTCATCGTGCCCGCGGGGGATGTCATCGACTATTAACGAGACGGTTCGCGAAACCCGACAAACCTGATAGCAACCCTAAAACTCGGCTCGCGTGGCGGGGGAACCATACGAAGCGACGGACGCTTCGGAGGGAAGGACCTCCCATGGAAACCACGCTCACCCTTGAAGACATCCTCGCCACGCTCATCTGGGACGTCGAGCGCCCCGACCTCGAGGATTAGCTTTCCGCGCGCTCAGCGCGCTTGGCCCTCACGGCATGCGGTAGTGGCCCACGAGGTCGTCTCGCGATTCGAGGATGTCCTGCTCAAAGGCCGCCTGAAAAGGGCCATCGTGGTGGATCACGAAAGGCACGCCGCGCTCATTTCGCCGATCCGACACGACGCCGATGTGATCCTCGAATACGACGATGTCGCCGCCTTGCCAAGCCTCCACTTCTGAGAAATCGTTCGTGAGCGTCTCCGCGTTTCGCGGGAAGTAGACGCGCAAGTTCTTCACCCTTCGAAAATCGATTGCCGGATCTGGCGTCTCGATGCCGTAAGCCTCGGGGGCTCTGGCTATGTCTGACGCCACGAGCTGCATGAGGTCGTAGCCCGCGTCCTTGCACGCGAACGCCACCACATCCGTGCACACGCCGTATCCGTCATCGGGATAGCCGCCCGCGTAGTAGCGGCTCTCGTACTTTGGCTGCGTGGCCACGTAGGCAAGCGCGCCTTGGAGGATGTCCGTCTGGTCGTCGACGCCGTCGCCGTCCGCGTCGAGCGGGCTCGTGAGCTGGGGGGTCTCGCCCGCGTAGGCGCCAGCTGGCCGCGCAGGGGAAGTGCCCTGATAGGGCACGAGCACGACGAGCGCGAGCACCAAGCACACCACGACCGCAATGCGTCCGCGCCTCGTCATCGCATCCTCTCGCGCCTGCCTTCTGGCCACGCAGAGGAGTCTACAGAGTCGCGCGGTGACCTACCCCCTGCCTCGACGTGCGAGAAGAGCACCGAGTGCGGCGATGCCGATGCCGAGGGCGGCGAGCACGGAGAGGGCGTGCAGGCGCTCGGCGCGGGTGTCGCCGAGGACGGCGAGGAGGTCGTCCACGGTCTGGCGCGAGGCTTGGTGCTTGCGGAACTCGTGGAGCTCCGCCGCCGAAAGCGGCGTATCGGGATCGATCGCGCGCGTGCCGGCGCGGCGGAGGTGGTCGATGAAGGAGCGCACGTCCTCGCCGAGGTCCGTGCGCGCCTCGCTCACGTAGCTTCCCGCGAGCGCGATGACGAGCGAGCCGACGTAGCGCTGGGCATCGTGGTCTAGCTTCAAGATCTGGTTCAGGAGCCGCATGAGCATTCGCGGGTTTCCCGAACAGAGCTGCGTGAGCGTCTCGACGCGCGCGGCCGCGGCGGCGGCGAAGAACTCATCGAAGACGCGCTCGCGGGTGGCGTTATCCGCGTCGTGGAACCAGTCGTTGAAGTCCTTCGAGTAGGAAAGCGCGATCGGGTCGATCTCCTGCGACTCGACGGCCACGAGGTGGTCCCCCATGACCTCCCAGCTCGTGGCCGAGTGCTGGAGCATCCCCTTCGCCTCGGACGCCACGATCTTCGTGGGGCTCTGGCGGCAGAGGAGCTGCCCCACGATGTCGAAGTGTGGCACGTAGAGGCGCACGCGATTCTGCACGTTGGCGTAGGGCGTGCGCGCGATCACCTGCTGGGCAAAGCCGGGACCGTCCATGTCCCAGATGCGCACCACCTTCGCCCGCGCGGCCTCGCTCGCGTGCGCCGCCGCGAAGACGGCGAGGTTTCCGCCCTTGGAGTGGCCGCCGAGCATGATCGGCCCGTCGACGCGCGAGGCGACGTCGTCGAGGTAGCGCCGCGCATCCACCTGCGCGGGCGTGACCTCGTAGGACATGTCGAAGTTCTCGTGCCATCCCACGAGCGTGTCGTCGGTGCCGCGAAAGGAGAGGTAGGTGGTGCCGTCGTCGAGCGCGATGGAGAGCGCGCCGAATTGCTCCGCCGTGGCGGGGTCGAGCGTGTCCACGTAGTTCGCGAGCCGCGCGCCCGCGAAGCGCCGCCCCGCAGCCATCTTCTGCGGCAAGAGCTCCACGATGGGGTCGGTGAAGGAGGGCGTGGCATAGAGCGTGAGCTTGCCGTAGAGGGCTTGGTACGCCGGCGCGGCCTCGGCGACGGTGACGCTCGCCTCGCCCGGCCCCGGCACCACGCCCGCGAGCCGCACATAGGAGAGGTTCGCGAGCAGAAGGGCGTCTACCTCGTTAAACGGCACCTGCTCGAAGGCGAGGTCGCCATACCAGTCGAGGTAGTCGAAGAAGTTCGCCATGGCACCGCTCCTCTCGCGCGCTCCGCTCGGCCCTCTCACTATTTCCCCATCCGACCGGCCGACATTGCGCGAAGCGCGGCGATGCGCGCTATCCCCAAAGAGTGGTGTTCGACAAGGCGTAGAGCGGGACGTTTCGCATCGAGGAATCGCTCCCTCGTCTTCCCTG
>CANQFP010000088.1 GCA_947599965.1 uncultured Atopobiaceae bacterium
ACGGTCGTCTACACCGTGTTCATGAAGGTCGCCGAGGCCTCCGGCACTGGCACGATGCCCGAGGAGGAAGAGGCCTAAGTCTTGGCTAGAAGAGATTTCCGCTCCCTCGGAATCTCTCCTACTGCAAACGTCGGCGACCCACCCCAGAAGCCGGCGTAGTCCCGGGGAGGGGCGGCAGACCACCTGCACGCCGCCCCTCCCACTCGGCGGCTCCCCGTCCGCACGGGGAGCCGTTACGCTTGAAGACGATGGTCCGACGACGCGAGAGGAGCTGTGATGGCGAGGAAGCTGCTGGTATTCGACGTGGGTGGGAGCTCGATCAAATACGCGATCTGGGATGGCGAGCTCTCCGGGGAAGCCTCCGCCCCCGTTCGAGGCGAGCGGCTCGTGGAATTCCTCGCGGATATCGAGGACGTCATCCGGGCCAACCTGCCCGTCGACGGCATCGCCTTCTCGCTGCCCGGCAAGATCGACCCCGAGAGCGGCCTTGCGCACACGGGTGGTGCCATCCGCTGTCTCTACGGTGCGAACCTGAAGACGCACTTCGAGGCGGCTCACGGCGTGCCGGTCTCGGTGATGAACGACGCCAAGTGCGCCGCACTGGCCGAGCTCGGCTTCGGTGCGCTTCAGGGGAGGCGGGATGCCGCAGTCGTCGTCTTCGGCACGGGCATCGGCGGTGCGCTCATCGTGAACGGCGAGCTCGTACTCGGTGCGCACCTCGTCTCCGGCGAGCTCTCCATCGTGAACGACAACATCGAGCAGATGGGGAGCGTCACGCAGGAGTTCTGGTATCAGTGCGGCATCGACGGGCTCTCACGCGCCGTGGAGGAGGCGAGCGGCCTTCCCGGTCTTTCCGGCATCGAGGTCTTCCGGAAGATCCGCGAAGGCGACGAGTGCGTGGAGGAGGGGCTCCGGATCTTCTGCCGTCGCGCCGCATGGAACCTCTACAACTTGCAGGTCATCACCGATCCGGAGGTGTTCGCCATCGGCGGCGGCATCTCCAACGAGCCGCTCTTCATCGACTACCTCCGCGAGGCAGTGGAGGAGCTCGCCGGCGTGATCCCCCAGCATTTCGAGAAACCCGAGCTCGTGCCCTGCACGTTCAAGGCGAGCGCCAACCTCGTGGGCGCCGCCTACGCCTGGCAGCTCCAAGAAGGGGCGCGCTAGCACGAGAAGCGCTCGTCGGGCTCGAGGCGTGCGTCGGAGGCTTAAGGCGAGCGAGGCGCGCGTGCGCCGCGACGCGCACGACGAGGCCGATACTCGCTAAGCTCGAACCATGTACGCGATCGTCTTCGCCATCTGCTTCCTCGCCACGACGGTGGGGGCCATCTGCGGCCTCGGCGGCGGCATCATCATCAAGCCGGTGATGGACGCCTCGGGGCTCTTCCCCGTGGACACGGTCAACTTCCTCTCCGGCTGCACGGTGCTCGCCATGACCGCCTACGCCGTGGCGCGCTCGCGGCTCTCGAAGGAGGATCCGGCCGACGCCCGCGTGGCGTTGCCGCTCGCCCTCGGCGCCGCCATCGGCGGCTACTGCGGGCGCAACCTCTACGCGCAGGTGCAGGGCTTCTTCCCGAACCCCGATTCCGCGGCCGCCGTGCAATCGGCCTGCCTCATGGTCATCACCGCGGGGACGCTCGTCTACACGATCCTCCGCGATCGCATCCCGAGCCTGCACGTGGAGAACCCGGCGATCATCTGCGCACTCGGGCTCGCGCTGGGGCTCATGTCGTCCTTCCTCGGGATCGGCGGCGGCCCCATCAACCTCGTGGTGCTCTTCTACTTCTTCTCGATGGAGATCAAGCCGGCCGCGCAGTGCTCGCTCCTCGTCATCCTCTTCTCGCAGGCCACGAGCACCGTGACGTCGCTTCTCACCCAGGACCTCGCCGACGTGGACCTCGTCGTGCTCGCGGGCATGATCGCCCTCGGCATCGCCGGTGGCATCGTCGGCCGTCGCGTGAACGCGCGCATTGATTCCGCCACGGTGAACCGGCTCTTCATCGCGCTCATGGTGCTCATCATCGCCATCACGATCTTCAACCTCCAGAAGTACGCGACGCTGTAGCGCGCTCACGCCGCTCGCCTCGCCCTACACTGGCCCCGGGGACCGGGCACGAGTTTGGAGGCAGTCGTGGGCTTTCCGAAGGGCTTTCTCTGGGGTGGGGCCGTTGCGGCCAATCAAGTCGAGGGTGCGTGGGACGAGGACGGCAAGGGCCCGTCCGTGGCCGATGTGGCGAGCTACAAGCCGAACGTCGACGTGAAGAACTACGCGGCGCAGTGGGCCGTCTCGGACGACTCCATCGCCGAGGCGCTCGCCTCAGACGATATGGCCGCCTATCCCAAGCGCCACGGCATCGACTTCTACCATCGCTATAAGGAGGACCTCGCCCTCTTCGCCGAGCTCGGCTTCAAGGCCCTCCGCCTCTCCATCGCGTGGACGCGCATCTTCCCCACGGGCGAGGAGGAGGTGCCCAACGAGGCCGGTCTCGCCTTCTATGAGGACGTGTTCCGCGAGATGCGCCGTCTCGGCATCGAGCCCATCGTCACGCTCTCGCACTACGAGATGCCGCTCGCGCTCGCCACGAAGTACAACGGTTGGGCCGACCGCGCCTGCATCGAGGCCTTCTGCCGCTTCTGCCACGCGTGCTTCGAGCGCTATCGCGACCTCGTGACCTACTGGATCACCTTCAACGAGATCGACTCCATCATCCGCCACCCCTTCACCACGGGCGGCATCATCGAGAGCCGCGTGCCCGAGGGCAAGCTCAAGGAGGTCTGCTACCAGGCGATGCACCATCAGTTCGTGGCGAGCGCGCTCGTCACGGCCGACTGCCACCGCGTCATCCCCTCGGCCAAGGTGGGCTGCATGATCACCAAGCTCACCTGCTACTCGCGCACGTGCAACCCCGAGGACGAGCTCGTCACGCAGGCGCGCAACCTCGAGAACCTCTTCTACTCCGACGTGCAGATCCGCGGCGCCTACCCGCCGCTCATCCTGAAGATGTTCGAACGCAACGGCATCCACGTGGAGATGGAACCCGGTGACGAGGAGATCTTGAAGGCCGGGACCGTGGACTTCTGCTCGTTCAGCTATTACATGACGATGACCGAATCCGCCGACCCCGACGCCGAGCGCACGCCCGGAAACACCGTTCTCGGCGTGAGGAACCCCTACCTGCCGGCGAGCGATTGGGGCTGGCAGATCGACCCGCAGGGCCTGCGCTACAGCCTCATCGAGCTCTACGACCGCTATCAGGTGCCGCTCATGGTGGTGGAGAACGGCCTCGGCGCGAAGGACGTCGTGGAGGCGGACGGCTCCATCCACGACGACTACCGCATCGACTACTTCCGCCGGCACATCCGCGAGATGGGCGAGGCCATCGACGAGGGCGTGGACCTCATCGGCTACACCACGTGGGCGCCGATCGACCTCGTCTCCGCATCGACGAGCCAGATGTCCAAGCGCTACGGCTTCATCTACGTGGATCTGGACGACGAGAACCGCGGCACGCTCGCGCGCTCGAAGAAGGATTCCTTCGCCTGGTACCGGCACGTCATCGAGACGAACGGCGCCGATCTG
>CANQFP010000089.1 GCA_947599965.1 uncultured Atopobiaceae bacterium
GCCTCGCCAGCTGCGTGACGAAGCCCGGCTTGCTCGCGAGCTCGGCCACCACTTCGTAGGAATCAAGCCGCTCGAGCGCGTCTTCGAGAAGCTCGTCGGCCCGGGTTTTTCCGGTGACGCCCATCAATCGTCCATCAACGGGGGAAATCCGAGTTCGAAGAGCTCGTCATCGCATTCCTCGCGAGACCTTCCGGCGTGGAGTGCGCGGATGATGACGGCGTCACGTGGAGATTTCGGCCAGAGCCGAGCATGACCGGCTCGCGTGAGAAGACGCTGAGTCTCCAGAAGATCCAACCCCATGCCAAAGGCGAGCTTGAGGGCGGTGTCACGCCCGCATCCACGCTCGCCCTTGAAGATGTAGTAGCCGAAGGTGGCGCCGATGCCGGCGCGATGGAACACCTCCGAGCGCTTGAGGCCCTTTTCCTCCAGAAGGCGGGTGAGATAGCTCGCGAGGTCGGCGTCGACCTCGGGGAGTCGATCCAGATAGGCCTCCGTTGATACGGCGTGGAGCAGGTCGTCGAGGAGCTTATCGGAGTCCGGTTCGGCGGAAAGGCTCATGGATCCCTCGGGGTGCGCGGCGGAGATTCTGCGAGCTCGCCCGGGGTCGAACGCGCCGATCGAGCTCGCCGACCTCGATTGTGCCACTCGAGTGTCACAACAATTGCCGAGTGTCGTCTCCGCGCGCGATTGCAGAGGAGACGCCGACGGTCGACGTCTCCTCCACAGGTTCACAGCCGCCCTTCCCGCGGCTGCGGAGCGCGTCATGCCAGCTGCTTCTTGAGCTGGGAATAGCCCACGAAGGAGAGGATCATCTCCGCGAGCACGAAGAAGAAGTACATGGGGAAGAGCACCATGGCCACGGCGTAGAGGATGGCGCCGACGAGCGCGAACGCCGGCTTTCGCAAGAAGACGCCGAGGCCGTTGAAGATGACGGCGATGATCGTGCAGACCATGTGCGGCATCACGATGGCCGTGGCGAGGCCATAGCCGAGCGCCTGGCCGCCGGACGTGGCGCTCGCGTTTGTGTTCGTGAAGTAGACGACGATGTAGATCGTGTAGACCAATCCGATGATGAACGAGATCAAAAGGCAGATATTGAGCTTGGGTTTCATGCGGCTCCTCCCAGATAGATGGCATTGGAAGTGAGCCTAGGAACGCACGGTTGGCAATACCTCAACTGCCAGTTGGATTCGGGCAGCGGCATGTTCGTGCTAAGGTATGAAATACCAATAGGATTACATACCTCTCCTTATTCTTGTTGGGTTCTGCGGTTAGGATCTCGATCAAGAGCTGAGCAAGGAGGTAGCCATGTCGCTCATCCAAGTGAACGTCGATGACGAGATCCGCCGGCGCGCCGATGCGGCGTTCGCACGGTGCGGCATCACCACGCCCATGGCCATGAAGATGATGGTCACGCAGGTGGCGAACGAGGATCGCACACCCTTCGACGGGCTGTTCACCGTAGGCGTCGCATCCGAGCTTGCCGAGGACGTACGGAGAGACATGGTCTACGCTGAGGCGCTCGAGCTCGGCCTCATAGCCGAAGGACAAGAGAGCGACGATCCGACGCGTATCTCTGCTTCCGTGCTCGAGAAGCTCGGCGTTTCGCCTGAAGAGGTTGGGCAATGAGTCGCTACCGCGTCGTCGCTTCCGATCACTTCTGGCTCACGCTCAATCCGTTACGCCGCAAGTATTCGCACGAGCAGATTGTCGAGATCATCCTCATCGTGAAAGAGGCAATCCTCGAACTTGAGGAGAAGGGCTATGTAGACGAAGCGGGCTGGAACGACCATCGGCTCGTGCGTCGCCCCTTCGCGGGTGGGAGCCACTTCGAGTTCCACATCTACGATGACGACGTGCTCGTCGTCTACTTCAAGCGCGAGCGCAAGCACATGATTCGAATGGTGGGCATCTATGACCACTCCACGCTGCCAGGATGAGCGCCCTCGGATTGTGAGCTGGAAGCTCATGAGGTACGCGAGGGATGTTCCTCGCATGGCATTAATTGATTGTGGTAGGGCGTCCTCTCAGAGCTCCACGTCTCCCGAGAGGAATGCTTCGAGCGGGCACTGCGAGCTGCCCACGACGAGGGTTCGCGCCTGCGGATAGCGCAGGAGGAACGCCGTGAGGCCGTCGGTGCCTTTCACTCGACCGCTCTTGACCTCGATGGCCGTCACCTCGCCATCGCTCTCCACGACGAAGTCGACTTCCTTCGCCTTGCCGTGCACCATCTCTCGCCACCAGAAGACCTCGAGCTCGCCCGTGTAGCTGCGGTTCAGCAGGTAAGCGCCCACGGCGCTCTCCACGAGGTGGCCCCTCAGCTCGGGATCCATGAGCAGTGTTGAGCGCCTGCGGCCGAAAGCCGCGCTCATGAGGCCCGTGTCGTGCACGAGGAGCCTCGGGGAGCTCGACCGCTCGCGAAGGAGCTTCGGATCGTACTTGTGGATGCCGCTCATGATGCCGGCGTTTCCCAAGATGGAGAGGTAGCGCGCGATGGTCTCGGTGTTGCCGCGATCGTCGAGTTGGCCGAGGATCTTTCGATAGGAGATCTCTTGGGCGGAGTAGGGCGCGCCGAGCGCGAAGAGCCTGCGCATGAGCTCCGGCTTGCGAACGTCGGCGAGCATGAGGGCGTCGTTGGCGATGCTCGGCTCGATGACGGAGTTACGCATGTAGTTGAGCCAGCGTCGCGGCTCGTGAATGAGTGGCGCGGCGCCTGGGTAGCCGCCGTAGAGGAGGAAGTCGTCGAGCGTGTAGCCGAATGCCTCCCTGCACTCGTCGAGAGTCCAGTGCGTGGATTCGATGAGCTCGAACCTTCCCATGAGCGATTCGCGGAGGCCTTCCTGGATGAGCGTGCTCGAGGAACCGGTGAGCAGGACCTTGAGCGGAAGGCCCTGGGCGCTGTCCTCGTCCCAGAGCGTCTTCACGATGGCCGACCAGTTGCGCACGTATTGGATCTCGTCGATGACGAGCAGGGCAGGATCGTCGCCATCTGCGAGTTGGCGCGCCCGATACCAGTTGGCGCGGAGCCAGTCCGCGTCCGATTCGTTCTTCGTGGCCTCCGTGAAGAGGTGGGGGATAGAGAGCTTCTCCAACGCTTGGCGAACCGCCGTCGTCTTTCCCGTCTGCCGAGGGCCGACGACGATCTGGATGAAGCGACGCGGCTCGCAAACCCGGTTCGCGATACGCGCGACGATGCTGCGCTCGAAGGCCATATTTGCTCGCTATCTCGCAAAAATTGGGAGCTAGCTCCCAAATATAGCATGTGCAAGCTGCTAAAACGATATACTTGAACAAGAAGCACGAAGTTTTTGTTACCCGCTTGCGGGTACCATTCGGGCAGCGGCATGGTTACGTTTCGGCATGAAACTCGCATGGTGGGCATCTACGATCATTCCACGCT
>CANQFP010000090.1 GCA_947599965.1 uncultured Atopobiaceae bacterium
CGCGGCGGGGGCCGGTGCGGGCGCTTGCGGTGCGGGCGCGGGCGTCTCGGGTGCGCGGCGGGTCACCGGCACGGCGAGCGGCGGTTGCATGGCCACGGCGCCGCCGAGGCCGCCCGCCTCGCGACTCGCCATGAAGCGCTTCTCCTCGTCGCGCAGGCGTTCCAGGGTGCGGGCATCGACGTTTTCGGCGAAGGCCGAGAAGCGGCCGCTCTTGAGCGAAGGATCCACCATGAAGCGCACGAGCGGCTGGCCGATGAAGGAGTAGCCGCGGCGCTGCGCCTGGGCCTCGAGGAATTGCGAGGTCTCCTGCGTGAGCTCGCCGTAGACCGGGCGCATGATCGTGTCGTCTTCCTGGGAGACGAGGATCGTGTAGAGCGCGGGCGCCGTGTCGACCCCGTTGATGACGTAGGTCTCGTTCTCCATCTCGTGGGCGGCGCGCTTGGCCATCTTCTTGAAGGAGAACGGCATGGGGGCGGAGGCGGTGCCGAAGATCCCCGAGACCCGCTCTTCAAACACGTTGAGGAAGTTCACGACCCCGCTCCTTCTCCCGGGCCGACGCTCGAGGCGTGGGCTCTCCGCTCCTCGCGGCCGCCGCCAGGCTCCTCGGCGGGGCCGAAGAGGTAGACGACGAGCAGCATAAGCGCCAAAAAGACTAGCGCAACGATGAGGACGGAGGCGGCCGGAGGGGCGTATATCCCGCCATTCTCCAGACCCTCGCCGAACGTGTATCCGCCGACGGCGCACGCGGTGGCCGCGATCTGGGCGACGGTGGCGATGGCACGCCCGCTCGAGGGGCGGCGCTCGCCTGCGGAGGGCCAGTCGTCGGCGTCGGGGTCGGCCGCGGACGCCATGGCGGCCGAGCTCGCGGTTTTTCCGGTTGCGCCGAGGCGCATCTCGAAGGCGAGCCAGCTCGACGCCTTGCGCTTGGCGGCTGCCTTGGTGATGAGGGAGCAGAGCCAGGCGCCGAGGCCCGAAGCCCCCATGAGGATCCACACCCCCGGGGCGCCGAAGCGCCCGGCGAGTGCGAGGGCCGTGGCCTCGCCCGCCCAGCCGTTCGCCGTCGCCACCATCACGACCTCGGCGAAGGCCGGGGCGAGGGCGCCCGTGGCGAGGGCGGCGAGGGGTCGGAGCGCGTAGCCCGCGAGACCGGACGCCGCCGGAGGGCAGCCGAGGACGGCCGGCGCGAGGAACGCGGCCGACGTGAGGCGCCCGCTCCTTCCGAAGAGGAGCCACCACGCGAGCCCCGCGCCGAGGAGCGCGAGCGCCAACGCGAGCGCGGGCGGCGTGAGCCCTCCGACGAGGCAGGCGATGGCTGCTCCGACGATGGCGAGGATCGAGCCGAGCGGCGTCCAGACGGCGGCGAGCACCGCAGCCGCGCCGCAGATGACGAGGTAGGGCCAGGAGCCCTCCCAGGAGAGGAGAGCGTCCGGTGCGACGCCGAAGGCGGGGCTCGCGAGCAGGAGCGCAGCGAACGTGGTGACTGCGCTCACGGTGCGGCCGAGGGCGTGGGCGAGTGCCGGGATGCGCCGTCCCGGCGGGTCGAGGGACCCGAGCGCCTCGTCTTCGAGCTCGGCGCCCTCGTCTGCGGTTTGATCCATGAGCCGGCGGATGGAGGCGAGGCCCGCCGTCGGGTCGCCGAGGGCGGGGCGCGTGAGGCTGTAGCCCGCTTCCTCCAAGCCGGGAAGCGCGGGGTCCGCGCCCGGGCGCCTCCCGGGGCGGGCGTTTCCGAGCAGGATGTTGGCGAGCGCCATCACCGAGCTCGGCCGCTGCGCGGCGTCGGGGGAGAGGGCCGCCATGAGCGTGTGGGCGATCTCCTCGTCGAGCTCGGGCTCGAGGGCCTCGATGGGGGTGGCGCCCTTCTCGATGAGCCGAAGCGACGCCTCGGCGCTCGCCGCGCGGAAGGGTGCCTGGCCGCTGAGCGCCTCGTAGAGCACGGTCGCGAGCGAGAAGACGTCGGAGCGCTCGTCCACGAGCTCGCCTTCCAGCTGCTCCGGGGCCATGTAGCCCACGGTGCCGCCGCGCGCGCCTCCCCAGCCGGCCGCGCTCGCGAGGCTCGCCATGCCGAAATCGCCGAGCTTCACCTGCCCGGAGCGGTCGATCATCACGTTCTGCGGCTTGATGTCGAGGTGGAGCACGCCGTTCGCGTGGGCGAAGGCGAGGGCCGACGCGAGGCACTGGAGCACATAGGCCGCCTCGTCGAAGACGAGCACGCCGCCCTCCACGCGAGCCTGGAGCTCGGCCAAGGTGACGCCGTCGACGTACTCCATCACGAGGTAGGCCCAGGCGCCCTCCACCTCGAAGTCGTGGACGGTGACGATGTTGGGATGGGCGAGGAAGCTCGATGCGCGCGCCTCGGCGAGGGCCTCGTCGAGGGTCACGGCGGAGGCGCCGAGCTCGAGCGGCAGGCACTTCACCGCCACGCGGCGCTGGAGCCTCACGTCCCAGCAGACGAGCACCGAGCCGAAACCGCCGACGTCGCGCAGTTCGAGGATGCGGTAGCGCCCGAGGAGCGGCTCGTCGGTGAGGCTCTCGGGGGCGACGCCGAACTGTCGCATGCGCGCCGAGGGCGTGAGCCGGGCCGACTCGCCCTCCGAGACAGATCGCTCACGCTCGGCGAAGACGCTCGCCGGCACGTTGGGCGGCAGGACGCCGCCCGGCGCCGACTGCGCCGCGCTCCGCCTGCCGGATTCACGTGTGGGGGACCAAGCCATGGGCTCACCGAGGGGGCTGCGTTCGAGGTGCGTTTCGCGGCCCAGCATAGCTCAGCGCCCCCGCAGGCCGCTCCTCGCGGCGGGGGCCGTGCTATGATGGGCCTCCCAACGCGGGCGTGGCGGAATTGGCAGACGCGTACGGTTCAGGTCCGTATGAGCGCAAGCTCATGAAGGTTCAAGTCCTTTCGCCCGCACCAGAAACGCTGAGGCCCGGCAACGCCGGGCCTCTTTGCGTTTCTGGTGCGGCGAAAGGACTTGAACCCTTAAAGGCTCTTTGCCGACGCTGCGATGCGCTGGATGCACCCCATCTGCACGCGATCTCGGGCACTTACGTAGCGAAGTACGCTACGTGCCCGAGATCCCATGCATCTGGGGCACCCCAACGCATCTCGCTGACTTTCGGTGCGTCCCCATCTCGCCTTTCTCTCGGGCCGAGCGCGAGATCTTCGCGCGAGGCTGGCAAAAACGCGCAGCGTTTTTGCGTCAAGTCCTTTCGCCCGCACCGGCACACGCGCAACCGTTCAATAGCCGAAGGGCTCGGAATCGCGACAAGTGCCGGGCGGCGATTCCTCGTCGACGCTGCGGCAGCGCGGCATTTTGAAGGTGCCGCGCCGCGGCCGGGGCTCGCCAGCGAGCCCTCGCGTCTCGTC
>CANQFP010000091.1 GCA_947599965.1 uncultured Atopobiaceae bacterium
GCAGCTCGCGCCGCTTCGCGGCCCCTAGAACCCCGCGCGAGCGCGGCAGGCCACCACGCCCTCGGGGTTCACGAGATAGACGTCGCTCGCCACGAGCCTTCCCTCCTCCACCACGTCGCGCCGGCGAATCTCCAGCTTCTCGAACTCGCGGCACTGCGAGAGGAAGTGGATCTCGAGATCCCGCACGTAATGCTCGTCGAGCTCCTGGCGCGTGAAGGCGCTCATCACGAGGTTTCCGTAGTGGAGGTTGTTCATGTGGCCGTTGTTGTCGAGGTCCGAGAAGCGCACCTCGTGGCTGAAGACCGACACCGCGCCCGACGGATCGCGATCGAGCCGCAGGTAGGGGCCGATGTCCGTGACGCCGCGCTCGGGCTCGTAGAGCTCGTCGGGGAAGTTCACCGCGTCCGGCGTCGTGATCTTCTGGCGCTTGAGGTCGAAGAAGCAGCATTCGAGCCGCCCGAGGCAGACGGGCCGGCCCGATTGCACGATCTCGAACTCGCGGTTGATGAAGCGCCGGTGCGGCTTGCTCGAGATCCACGTCGTCTCCTCGAGCGGCGCCTCGACGCCCGCCTTCTCCAGCACGCGCAGCTTGTAGCGGGCGAAGATCCAGCCGATCCCGAATTTGTAGGGCAGCACGTCGTTGCCCATGTCATAGCCGTGCACCGCCTCGGTGGCGCCGAGCTCGAAGAGTTCGATGTAGCCGCGCACGCCGCAGCGGCAGTCGGGGTCGGTCATGCGGAAGTCGAGCGGGTGCTCGAAGTAGAAGGCCATGGTGGATGGCTCCCTGTTCTCGCGGCTAGTCTTTGCTCTGCTCGACGGCAGCGGAGAGGCAGCGGAGCGCGTTCAGCGAGCGCGGATAGCCGATGTAGGGCAGGCACTGGCTCACGACGTCCACCATGAAGGCCTCGTCGTTTCCGACGTGGAGGTTCGCCGCCGCGTGGCTCGTGAGCTGGGGCTCGCAGCCGCCCTGGGCGGAGATGCAGCAGAAGGTGATCATCTCGCGCTCGGCGTTCGAGAGGCCGCCGCGGGTGTAGTAGTCGCCGAAGCAGTTGCCGGAGAGCCAGCGGTTGATGTGCTCGCGGCCGGGGGCGCCTGAGGTGGCGAAGCCGCGCATGTGCTCGCCGAAGAGCTCCACCTGCTTGTCCTCGCCCTTCTGCACGCGATCCTCGCGCGTGGTCGTGCCCTGGGCGGGCAGCGGAAGCGCGATGCCGCGCGCGGACATGACCTCGTTGGCGATGAAGAAGAAGGGGTACGTGCGCGCGATGCCGAGGTAGGCCGTGAGCTGATAGATCGTCTCCTTCACGGCCACGGGGTCGAGCCCCGTCTCGAGCGCCGCCACGAGCATGCGGCGGAACTCGTCCTGGCCGCCGCAGCCGAGGCAGGTGGCGAGGATCGCGAGGTGGCGAGTGCGATCGTCGAGCTTGCTCTCGCTCAGCACCTCGTCGAAGGCGAAGTTCGCGAAGAGCGAGACGAACTCGGGATCGGTCGCGGAGAGCGTGAAGGTCTCGTTGGGGAACATGCGGCGGTGCTCCTCGAGTGCGGCCTCGGAAACGGTGGGCTTTGTGGCCATGGCTCCTCCTTGGGAGTGCTCGATTGAAGACGTTGCAAGCTTAGCGCGCCGCCGATGCCTCTCGGGGCGATCGGATTCTTGCCGCGTAGGCGCTTGGGCCGTGTCATGTAGGCCCTTCTGCCTGTGTAGGTGGCACGTAGGTTCTTCCGCCTGTGTCCGATTCGGCGAAATCGGTCCGATTCGGGCGGCCGAAGCCCGTATGTGGCGGTTTTCGAACGGCGCAAGGCGCTACGTGCCAGATTCCAACGCGGCGCAAGGCGCTACGTGCCATTTACACAGGCGGAAGGCCCTACGCGACAACATCATCGCCGCCGATGACGGGCAACGCGCTAAGCTTTCCCGAGCGCGAAACGCGACGGATGACGAGCGAGGGGAGGCGAGGCCATGGATGCCGCCGGCGTCGTGGGCAAGCTCGTGGAATCTCGCTACCAGGCCAAGCCGAAGACGGCTCGGCTCCTCCTCGAAGCCGCCTACACCTATGTGAACCTCACGGGCCGGCTCACGGACGGCTCAGAGGGCATCGGCGCCGCGGTCAAGCAGTTCAACGGCTCCGTCGCCCGCGAGATCGTGCGGTCGCTTCGGCACCCCGAGCGCTCGGCCATCGTGAACATCTTCCTGCCCTGCGAGCTCCTCCACGCCCTCGAGATCACGCCGATGTTTCCGGAGGGCATCTCGGTCTACGTGGCCAACACGCGCTGCCCCGAGGCCTTCTGCGAGGCGGCCGAGTGCTCAGGCGTCCCCGAGAGTTTCTGCAGCTACCACAAGCTCATGATCGGCATGAACGAGACCTCCGTGATGCCGACGCCCGCCCTCGTGGCCAACACGACGCTCGCCTGCGATGCGAACCAGGTCTCCTTCCGGCGCATCGCCGAGCGCGGCGAGGTGCCCCAGGTGGTGATCGACGTTCCCGAGACGGCCGACGAGGACGCCGTGGCCTACGTGGCCGAGCAGCTGCGTGATTTCGGCGCCGCGCTCGAGGAGCAGTTCGACCGCACGCTCGAGTCCGAGGCGCTCGTGGACGTGTGCCGGCGCTCCAAGCGCACGCTCGCCTGCGTCGCCCATTTCGCGTCGCGTCGCGCCGAGGTGACGCTTCCCATGAGCCTCACGGGCGAACTCTGCGTGCTCATCGCCACCCACATCATGCTCGGCACGCCCGAGGCCGAGCGCTTCGCCTGGCAGCTCGTGCACTCGCTCGTCGCCGCGCCGCCCGCCTCCATGAGCCGCGTGCCGCGCGTCTTCTGGATCCACACGCTGCCCAACTGGCAGCGCTCCATGGGCGAGCTCTTCGACGAGGCCGCGCAAGCCGAGCTCGTGGGCAACGACATGGCCTACGACAGCCTCGCACTCCTCGACGAGCTCGACCCCGAGCGCCCCTACGACTTCATGGCGCGCCGGCTCGTGCTGGGTTCTGCCAACGGGGGGTCGCTCCGGCGCATCGACGCCGCCCTCGACGCGGCGCGCGCCGCCGAGGCGGACGGCGTCGTGGTCTTCGGCCACTGGGGCTGCAAGCAGACGCAGGGCCTGGCGCAGATCGGCAAGCGCACCTTCGAGGCGAACGACCTGCCCACGCTCGTCCTCGACGGCGACGGCTGCGACCCGCGCAATGCGAGCGACGGCCAGATGGCCACCCGCGTGGGGGCCTTCCTCGAGCAGCTGCGTTCGGAGAGGTTCGGCGAGGCGGCGAGCGCCTGACGGCGAGCGCCT
>CANQFP010000092.1 GCA_947599965.1 uncultured Atopobiaceae bacterium
CGCCACGACATCATCCACCGCGACATCAAGCCGCAGAACATCATGGTGCAGCCCGACGGCAACATCAAAGTGATGGACTTCGGCATCGCGCGCGCCCGGAACTCCCACCTCACGGCCACGAACTCCGTGCTCGGCACGGCCCACTACGTCTCCCCCGAGCAGACGCAGGGCAAGGACCTCGGCCCCACCTCCGACATCTACTCCCTCGGCATCGTCATGTACGAGGCCGCCACGGGGAAGGTCCCCTTCGACGGCGACGACGCCATCTCCGTCGCGCTCAAGCAGGTGAACGAGGCGCCCGTGCCGCCCTCGCAGGTGAACCCGAAGGTGGACGCGAACCTCGAGGCCATCATCTTGAAGTGCATGGCGAAGAACCCCGACGATCGCTTCCAGAGCGCCGAGGAGCTGCGCCGCGCGCTCGCGGACTATCTCGCCGGGCGCCCCATGCCCGTGGGGATGGGCGAGGCCACGGCCTTCGTGCCGGCGAGCCCCACCATGCGAAACACCGTCTCCCCCACCCCGGCCACCCAGCGCATCAACCGCCCCGCCGACACGCGCCTCGCCGGCGGCGCCACGAACATGAACACCGGCCCGCAGCCGCCCGCCCCCTCGAACGGGCGCAAGCGCGGCCTCATCGCGGCCGTCGTCATCGCGCTCATCGCCGTGGCGGCCGTGATCGGCTGGCTCGTCTTCGGCTCCACGAACGAGACGCAGGCCGTGCCGAACTACGTCTCGCTCACGCGCGCCCAGGCCGAGCAGTCCATCACCGACAGCGGCTTCTTCACCTTGGGCGACGTGAAGGAGGAGTACTCCGCCACGGTCGAGCGCGGCGTCGTCATCGACCAGGACCCCGTGAGCGGCACCCAGGCTAAGCGCGGCACCGCGATCAACCTCGTCGTCTCCCAGGGCGAGGAGCCGGCCGAGGAGGTCACGGTGCCCAACCTCGAGAACCTCACGCCCGAGGAGGCGCAGAAGGCGCTCGAGGCCGTGGGGCTCAAGGGCCAGGTGGGCGATTCGGTGGCCTCCGACAAGGTCGACGTCGGGCGCGTGGCCACGCAGGAGCCCAAGGCCGACGCCTCGGCCAAGACCGGCGACACCGTGACCTACCACCTCTCCAAGGGCCCCGACACCAAGGACGTGCCGAACATCGCCGGCTACACCCGCGCCGACGCGACGCGCGAGCTCGAGGGCGCGGGCTTCAAGGTGAACGTCGAGGAGGTCTACTCCTCGAGCGTCGACAAGGGCTACGTCATCGACTACTCCCCCACCGGCGCCCAGCCTGCCGGAACCACCATCACCGTCCAGGTGAGCCTCGGCTCCGAGGGTGTGGCCATCCCCAACACGATCGGCCACACCGAGGCCGACGCCACGCAGATGCTCCAGGACGCGGGCTTCCAGGTGAACGTCGCCTACCAATACAACAACAACCAGCCGCGCGGCGTCGTGGCCGGCTTCGACCCCGCGGGCACCGCACCCTCCGGCTCCACGGTGACGATCATCGTGAGCCTCGGACCCCAGGGCTCCGAGCCGTCGCCCGGCGGCGAGGAGGCCCCCGAGGGCCAGGCGCTCTAGCGGCTACCTGAGACGAGCAAAGAGGCAACCATGGCCGAATCCCACGTCGACGTCTTCAACTCGCCCCAGTACATGTTCGGGCTCATGGGCCACAGCGGCATCGTGGTGGAGGACGAGCAGGGGCGCTGCCACCTCTACAGCTACCACCCCGTCGACAACCTGGGCGAGTGGTTCGCGCACGGCTCCATCGCCCAGCTCGCCGACCCCGCCGACGGCGCCTCCTTCGAGGCGTTCCGCCGCGCCTGCATGACCTACCACGAGGACAGCTTCCGCAAGGACAAGCGCGCCGTGCGGCTCTTCAACGGCCATAAATACTGGTACGAGCCCATCCGCCGCGTGCTGCGCCTCGGGGTCACCGCCGACAAGGCCGAGGCCGTGCGCATCTTCTGCGAGCGCTGGGCGAAGGTGCCGCCCTACTTCAACGTGATCACGAACAACTGCGAGGACTTCGTCGATCGCGCGCTGGCCGCGGGCGGCATCGTGCTCCGCGGCCGCAAGCACGACCTCGACTCGATGCCCATCCCCGACGTGGCCTTCGATCGCACGACCATGCGCACCTCGGGGATCAGCTCGCTCGCCCGCATCGACTTCGAGTAGGGCTACGGGGACTTCGCGGCGTTGGGCCCCGCTTGTGGTGTGCCGTGGCCTTCGGAGCGCCGGAAACGGGGTCCCACGCCGAAGCGTTGAATCTGGCGTGCTCGGCAAACTCCGATTTACTTTCTAGTGTGTAATAATTGTGATGGCCGACCGGGCTGCATATATTTTCTAGTGCTAAAGGATAGACTGTCATCGGTTTGATCGCCTCACCGGAGAGGAGTACCGATGGCTGACTATCCGACCACCCCGCTGGGCCCCGAAGAGGTCGCTCCCGCAGCTCCCTCGCCCGAGCCCACTCCCGTTCCCATCCCCGACGTGTTCTACAGCCTCGCCGACGAGCTGGCCGAAGTCCAGGGCGAGCTGCGCCGCGCGAGCGGTCCGCGCCACCCGCATCATCATCACGGCCCGCATCACGACCCGCACCACGGTCCGCACGGTCCGCGTCCCCTGCCGCCCCACGGCCCCGAGGGCCCGCTCGTGGCGCCCGGCACGCATGAGCCCTTCCCCGCCCCGCACTTCGCCCACGGCCCCGCCGTGCCGCCTCCGCCGCCCCTCCACGAGCGCGATCCCCGCGCGCCGCATCCCATGGAGCGCGTCGGTCGCGGCACCCACGCCGTGCTCCGCTACCTCTCCGAGCACGACGGCGAGGCCTCCCCGAGCGCCATCGCCTCCGACCTGCGCCTCTCCAACGCGCGGATCTCGAACATCCTCGCCGCCCTCGAGAAGCAGGGATTCATCACGCGCGAGCACGAGGAGACCGACCGCCGCAAGGTCGTGGTGAAGCTCACGGAGGCCGGCACCGCCCACGCGTCCGAGATGGCGCACGGCGTGCGCGGCGAGCTCGCGTCCTTCCTCTACGACCTCGGCGAAGACGACTCGCGCGAGCTCATCGCCCTCCTGCAGCGCGTTCTCATCGTCGTGCGGGAGCGCCGCGATCGCGCGATCGACGAGGAGGTCGAACGGTTGGCCAGCGTGCCGTCTGAGCTCGAAGACTGCTAGGAAGAGCGTCATTTTGAAGCTTGGAAGTTCAGCCCCTCACTCGGTCCTCGGCCAATAGCCATCGCCCAAAGCATCGATGACTGCCT
>CANQFP010000093.1 GCA_947599965.1 uncultured Atopobiaceae bacterium
TACGAGGTGACCATCGACGAGCCCCAGCTTCCCGATGATTACGTCTGCCCCGTCTGCGGCGTGGGCCCCGACATGTTTGAGCTGGTGGATGAGGGTTAGCAAGATTTCACTGTGAGGCTTGTCGGGGTGCCCTAGATAGGCGGGATCTCGGGCACGTAGCGTACTAAACGCTACGTGAGTGCCCGAGATCGCGGCTAGATAGGGTGCATCCGGCAAGCCGCAACGGGGGCGACTGGTTTCGACAGGTCAGATCTGAGACGGCAAGCAAGCCGTGGTCTCCTCGCCACGTTAAACAGGGGTACCGTCAAATTGAATTGACAACACTCGCACTGCTGAGCCTCAACTGGCTCTCGCTGCTTAGTCCAAGGACGGCAGCTGTCGAAGGGCTGACCCTCTCCTAAGAACCTTTCGGCATCACCTCAGGGAGATGCGGTCGCGCACGTAGCCGGTATGGCGCGACCAAAGGCCGAACCGGCTAGGACGCCGAGGGTTTGTCCTCGAACCCGACGCGCCCGAAGCGCAATCGGGGACTGAGCTTGGAGAAAACCGTCAGGGGTCTGGCTTGGACCGGAGTTCGATCCTCCGCGCCTCCACCACACATCCAAGGCTCGCTCGGCCGATGCCGGGCGGGCCTTTTCGCTTCAGCTGCCGAGGGGCGGGGAGAGAAGCGCCCTTCGCTAGGAGAGCTCCTCCTCCACGACGGCGGCGATGGCCTCGGCGCATCCGTCGCAGTCCTCGGCCGAGGCGGCCTCGACCATCACGCGCACGAGGGGCTCCGTTCCCGAGGCGCGCACGAGCACGCGCCCGCGATCGCCGAGCTTCGCCTCGGCCTTGCGCACGGCCGCCCACACGGCTTCGCAGGTATCGAGATCGTCCTTGCGCACGCCGGAGACGTTGATGAGGCGCTGGGGATAGCGCTGCACGATCTTGGCCAGCCGTGAGAGCGGCAGGTCGGTCTTCTTCATGATCGCGAGCACCTGGAGGGCGGTGATGAGGCCGTCGCCCGTGGAGTTGTGGTCGAGGAAGATGATGTGGCCGCTCTGCTCGCCGCCGAGGACGACCCCGTCCTCCACCATGCGTTCGAGCACGTAGCGGTCGCCCACCTGCGTCTGGACCACCTTGATGCCGCGACGCTCCATGGCGCGCACGAAGCCGAGGTTCGCCATGACCGTGGACACCACCTCGTTGCCGGGCAGCAGGCCCTGCTCCTTCAAGTGCACGGCGCAGATGGCGAGCATGGCGTCGCCGTCGACCTCGTCGCCGTTCTCGTCGACGAAGAGCACGCGATCGGCGTCGCCGTCGTGGGCGAACCCGCAGCACGCTCCCGTCTGGGCCACGAGCTCGCGGATGGGCCCGAGGTGCGTGGAGCCGCAGTTCACGTTGATGTCCACGCCGGTGTAGCGGGTGTTGGTGGCGAAGACCTCGGCGCCGAGATCGCGCAGGGCCGCCGGCGTCGTCTTGCAGGCCGCGCCGTGGGCGCAGTCGACCGCGATGGTGAGACCCTCGAGGTCGCCCTCGATGGTGTCGATGGCGTGGGCCACGTAGCGCTGGCGCGCGTGCTCGACCTTCACGGGCTTGCCCACGCCGTCGCCGATGGGACGATCCTCGGGGCGGGAGACCCCGTTGACGAGGTACTCCTCGATCTCGTCCTCCACCGCGTCGGAGAGCTTCTTGCCGTCGCCGGAGAAGAGCTTGATGCCGTTGAACTCGGGCGGGTTGTGGGAGGCGGAGATCACGACGCCGCCGGAAAGGCCGAGCTCGCGGGTGAGCAGGGCCACCGCCGGGGTGGGGATGATGCCGCAGAGATGCGCCGTGCCGCCGGAGCTCATGATGCCGGCCACGAGCGAATCCTCGAGCATGAGGCCGCTCCTGCGCGTGTCTCGGCCGAGGACGAGGTCGTTTCCCGCGTAGCGCACGAAGGCTTGGCCGAGGCGGAAGGCGAGCTCGCAGGTGAGCTCGGTGTTGGCCACCCCGCGGGCACCGTCGGTGCCGAAGATCCTGCCCATGGACACCCCTTCGATCTTGATGGATACGAAAACGGGGTTCGCCGGCTCACGTGACCGGCGAACCCCGGGGCATTACCCGAAGATGCGCATTAACGCTTGGAGAACTGCGGACGCTTGCGGGCCTTCTTGAGGCCGTACTTCTTGCGCTCGACCGCGCGGGCGTCGCGCTTCAGATAACCGGCCTTCTTGAGCTCGGAGCGGAAGTCGCCCGCCTCGAGGAGCGCGCGGGCCACGCCGAGGCGCACGGCGCCCGACTGGCCGGAGACGCCGCCACCGGCGCAGTTGGCGAAGACGTCGAAGCGATCGACCGTCTCCGTCACCTTGAAGGGCGCGATGGCGTTGTCGACGAGCTGCTGGCGGCCGAAGTACTCGAGCGCCGGCTTGCCGTTGATGGTCACCTGGCCCGAGCCCGGCACGAGCCGAACGCGAGCCACGGCCTCCTTGCGGCGACCGGTTCCGTAATAGACGACGCTTTGCTGTGCCTGTGCCATTGACTAGCCCTTCAGATCGATGGGGGTGGGGTTCTGGGCAGCGTGGGGATGCTCGGGGCCCGCGTAGACCTTGAGCTTGGTGAGCTGCTTGCGGCCGAGGGTCGTCTTGGGGAGCATGCCGCGGACGGCGTGCTCGACGACGCGCTCGGGGTGCGTCTCCATGGCCTTGGCGAAGCTCTCGAAGCTGAGGCCGCCGAGGTAGCCGGAGTGGCGCCAGTACTGCTTCGTCTGGGCCTTGTTCCCGGTGAGCTTGACCTTGGAGGCGTTCACCACCACGACGAAATCGCCGGTGTCGGTGTGTGGCGTGAACTGGGGCTTGTTCTTGCCCCTGAGGATCATCGCCACCTGCGTGGCAAGCCGGCCGAGCACGACGCCGTCGGCGTCGATGAGCACCCAGTTGCGCTGGACCTCGCCGGGCTTGGCGGAGGGAGTGGACTTCATGGATCGAGGACCTTTCTTTTTGCCTTGCGGCAGCTGGACGTCTGCCTGGGGGCGGCTCTTCTGCTATCCACGGGGTATGTCGGCAAAAGAACCCCCAGAGTGTACACCAGCCGACGCCGCGGCGTCCCGGATGCACCCGATCTGCACGCGATTTTGCGGCCTCGAGTA
>CANQFP010000094.1 GCA_947599965.1 uncultured Atopobiaceae bacterium
ACTTCTGCGAGGAGCTCTTGGCGGACGGCCGCTCGCAGCTCGTGGTGCACACGCGGTTCAACGAGATGATCCGCGTGAGCGGCATCGCGAAGCCGGTGCCCGAGTCGGAGCAGGTGGCGTGGGTCGATCGCATCTTCGCCGAGCAGCCGCTCCTCGAAAACGGCTATCCCGGAAGCTCCCGCTCCATCGGCATCGTCTTCGAGCTCACCGATCTCGTGATCGAGTACTTCAACCTCGGCGAGCGCCCCATCTTCCGCGAGACGTACGCACTCGGGGCGCAAGCGGCGAAGCCGAAGGGATTCGCCATCACCGACGCCTGCATCGGCTGCGGCACGTGCGCGGCCGTCTGCCCGCAGAGCTGCATCGAGGCGGGCGAGCCCTACGCGATCGTGGCCGCGCACTGCCTCCACTGCGGCGCCTGCTTCGAGGCCTGCCCGGTCGGCGCCGTGGAGCGCCTCGGATGAGCGGCCAGATTCCCGAGACCATGCGAGCGGTCGTGCTCACGGGCAAGACGAGGGCCGAGGACGTCCGCCTGAGCGAGGTGCCCGCCCCCGCGTTTCGCTCCCTGAGGGCCTTGGGTTTCGGGAGTCGATGGCCGATCGGAGGCTGTCCGGTGTGTCGCTGTGCCAGCAGGCGAAGAACGTCTGGTGCCCGCTGGCTTACCGCTTGAGCCCACAGTAGACGCACCTCATGGAGTTCAGCTCGCGTTCTCATCGCTGAGGAAGTCTTCGATGGCCTTCATGTCGTTTGCGCCGAGCGTGCCCAGCGGTGCTTCGCGCAGGAGGCGCTCCCATGCGAGTTCGAACCTCTGGTCGAGCCGGATGAAGGAGGGCTTCACCAGTCCGCGCCTTTCCCAATCCTCAATCGGCAGACAGGGAATCGCCGGATCATCTTGCAGGTCTCTCGACGTGATCTTCAGGGCGATGACCGTGCGCGTCGCTTCGTCCACGTCGACCACGACGGCCGAGCGCACCTTGCCCACGCCCGGGTGGTCGATGAACTCGACGCAGGCGAGCCAGAGCTCGCCGACGTAAGGTCTACGCGAGGGCATCGTAGAGGCCGTCGTCCGCGGGGTCGTCCCAGTCAGCGGGGAGGGCCGTCGCCCTCGTCTCCCGGTCCATCGCCACCACGTCCAGGGTTGCCCAGTCGATGGCGGGGATGTGGTCCCCGAAGCCACTGCCCACGGGCGCGATGACGACCCAGGGCTTGGAGTTCTTGAACACCGTGACGGGGCGACCGGTCGCGTTGACCGCCGTGGCTATCTTCGAGAAGTTCGCGCGGGTCTCCGCGACGGTCGCCGTGAGCTCATCCATGGAAGTCCTCCTTCGGCGGTTCATTCGTGTCACAAATTAGAGCCAAGAAAATGTACATTAAAATGTACTAAGAGTCACTCATACAATAATCTTCGGATAGAATGGAGGCCAACGGTCGAATCTCCCAAGCGTGAAACGGGAAACCGCTACGTGCACGGGAGATGGCAGTTTCCAGACTTCTGAAAGTTGTCGGGCTAGCCGATTGATGCCTCTCTGGATGTGGCGGCTGACGAGACAGCACGGCAGGAAAGGCCCGGAATCCACCACCGCAACCAGCCCGACCGACGTCGAGCCAAATCTAGACCATGAGCACGCAGTGCTCGCCGTAGGTGTCGAGGCGGGTGTCGTGCGTGAGGAGGACGAGGTCGTCGGCCTTGGCCTGGGCCAGCATGATGCGATCGAAGGGATCGGCATGGTGGGGCGAGCCGTCCACTTGGCTTAAGGTTTCGAGTGCCCGGACGTGGCGCGCGGCCAAGGGGAGCGATCGGAAGCCCGCCTCTTCGCAAAGGCTCTCGAAGCCACGACCATCGATGAGCATCCTATCCGGATGCCTCTCGTGCTTGATGGCCACCTCCCACATGGCCACGACGCTGTAGAAGATCGTCGTCTTTCCATCGGAGATGAGGCGGCGGGCCGCGTCGGAGAGCCTCCCGCTGTTCGTGAGCGCCCAGAGGACCACGTGGGTGTCGAGGAGGAGCCTCATGCGCCCTCCAAGAAGAGGCTGGCGACCTCCTCGTTGATGTCATCATCGTCCCACCCGTCAGCGACGAGCCTCCGTCCCTCCGCGACGCCGATGCGCTTCGCAACGGGCGGCTCCTCATAGCGGACCATCACGACGACCGGCTGACCTCGCCGGGCGATGACGATACGGTCCTCCTCACCTTCCTCGAGCATGCGGATGAGCCCGGAGAGGTCGTTCTTGGCCTCGAGCACGTTCTTCTGGAGCATGGCTTCCTCCAATTGGCTAGCATAGCCAGCTTATCACCATCTCCTGTAGAGGTTCTGGATGGCACGACATCTGTCGGCGCCACCGCAGGCGAGGGTGATCTCGCTCATTTCGGTCGCGCGGAGTCAGACGCTTACCTCTCGATGCCGAGTCCGTCGACCCAATCCTTGACCTCTTCGGCGCTGGCCGTGCTCGGGAAGCGCCGGCCCTCCTGCCAATCGCCGGTGCCGCACAGCTCGGCGAGGTCCGTGGCGCTCGAGCCGATGCCCGAGGAGCCCGAGGTGCAGAAGGGATAGACGGTCTTTCCGGCGAAGTCGTTGCCCGTGACGAAGCGCTCCACCGGCCAAGCGGCGCCGCCCCACCAGATGGGGTAGCCGACGAAGACGGTTGCATAGGCGTCGAAGCCCTCCGGCGTCTCCTGCACGAGCTCCACGTCTTGCTGGGACGGGTCGTCGTGCTCGACGTTCACGCGGGACGAATCGTCGGTCCAGTCGAGCTCTTCGGCGGTGTAGGGCTTGATCGGCGTGATCTCGAAGAGGTCGGCGCCGAGGTCGGACGCGATGTCCTCAGCCACCTTCTTCGTGTTGCCCGTGGCCGAGTAGTAGGCGACGAGGATCGGGGTCGCGGGTGTATCTCCGGAGCTGGCCGCGCTCTCATCCGCGCCGGCGGAGGTGTCGGAGGCGTCCGCGGCCGTGTCGGCGGCATCGGCCGTGCC
>CANQFP010000095.1 GCA_947599965.1 uncultured Atopobiaceae bacterium
TGCATTGGGCGAGTGCTTGGGGTCGAGGACCGTAGCGAGGGGCTGAACTTCCACGCCTCCCAAAGATGCTTGTTCACCGAACTAGTAGCTCGCGCGCCTACCCGGCCATCCGAGGTCTCGCGCTGAGCACGTACTCCTGGTTTCCCTTCGCGCCGGTGACGGGCGCGGGCACGACGCCGGTGACCTCGAGCCCGTGGGCCGCGAAGGCGGCGGAGACCTTCGCCACGGCCTCGGCGCGCACGGCCTCGGCGCGCACGACGCCATGGGCGTCGATCGCCTCGGGTGTGGCTTCGAACTGCGGTTTCACGAGGCAGAGGAGGCGCCCCGACGGGGCGAGCAGATAGGCCACGAGATCGGCGAAGGTGGCGGCGGAGGCGAAGGACACGTCCATGACCACGAGGTCGTAGGCGTGCTCGCGCGCGGGGTCGCCGGCGAGGGCGCGCGCATTCGTGCGCTCGAGGAGCTCGACGCGCGGGTCGGCGCGAAGCTCCCAGGCGAACTGCCCGTAGGCGACGTCGACCGCGGTCACGCTCGCTGCGCCCGCCTTGAGGAGGCAGTCGGTGAAGCCGCCGGTCGAGGCGCCGACGTCGACGCAGCGCAAGCCGGAGACGTCGAGGTCGAAGGCCGTGAGCGCGCCCTCGAGCTTGAGGCCGCCGCGCGAGACGTAGGGCTTTGTGGCGCGCACGTGGAGCGGTGCATCGGAGGAGACGGGGGTCGCGGGAGAGCCGTAGCGCTCGGAGGCGCCGGAGACCTCCCCCGCCAAGACGAGGCGCCGGGCGGCGTCGACGGAGGGAGCGAGGCCGCGGCGGACGAGCTCTTCGTCGAGGCGTGTCACGAGCGCTCGGAAGCCTCGGTCTTTTCGCCCGCGCCGTCTGCCTCGAGCTCGTCGATCTCGACCACGTCTTCGGAGGCGTCGGCGGCGGGCGCATCATCGGCGGCCTCCGCCTCGTCGGGCTCGGCCAGGGCCTCGCGCTCGGCGGCGGTGAAGGTCGGATCCTCGACGATGTCGGTTGCACGCAGGCCGAGGGCGATGCCCTCCTCGAGGAGGTCGAGGGACTGCTCGATGGTCACGTCCTTGGCCTTCACGTCGTCGACGATGGAGGAGAGGCGCTCCATGAGCTCGTCGAAATCGGTGTAGGAGGCGGGGTCGCGTGTCTCAGCCATCGTCTTCCTCGCCCTCGCAATCCCACTCCCCCGACGCGGCAGCGGCTTCGGCATCCGCGTCGGCATCGGCGGCCTCGCCCGCGCCCTCCGCCTCGCCGCTCCGCGCGACGGCGCCGAGGATCCCGTTCACGAAGCGATGGGAATCGTCGCCGCCGAGGGCCTTCGCGAGCTCGACGGCCTCGTTCGCCGCGACGGCGGTGTTCACGTCGTCTTCGAAGATGAGCTCGTAGAGCGCCACGCGGAGGAGGTTGCGGTCGACGGGCGTGATGCGCGAGAGATCCCAGCCCGTCGAGTGGCGGGCGATGAGGGCGTCGATGCGGGCGCCCTCGGCTTCCACGCCGAGGGCGAGCTCGCGCGCGTAGGGACGGATCGGCCCGGAGGTCACGAGGTTCTCGCGGCCCGCCTCGTCGGTGACGAGGTACTCGCCCGCGAGCACCGCGGAGACGCTTCGCCTGGCGGCCTCGGCTTGGAAGAGCGCCTGGAGCGCCTGCAGGCGGTCCAGGGAACGACCGTGGAAGTTCGGCACCGGCCCTAGGCCTTGGGGAAGACGAGCTCGTCGATGGCCACGTTCACGGCGCCGACCTCGACGCCGGCCTGGCTCTGCAGGATCTCGGCCACGTCCTCGCGCACCTGGTTGGCGAGCTGGGTGAAGGGATACCCGAAGAACACGGCGATGGGCAGCGTGATCTCGAGCTTGCCGTCCACGACCTCGGCCTTCACCGTATCCTTCTCCACCGTCGGCTTCGACGTGATGAGGGAGAGCAGGTTCGTGGCCACGTTATGGCCGTTCACGTAGGCGACGCCCTCCACGCGCTCCGCGGCGGAGGTGACGAGGGTGGCGATCACGTTGGTGGAGATCGTGACTCCCGAGACGGTGACCGAATCGCTCATGGCAATCCTTCCTTCGAAGCCTAGGGGTCTCTATACCCGGGAGACGAACTTGCCATCGCGCGTATCGACCTTGATGCGCTCGCCCACGTTGAGGTAGAGCGGCACCTGCACCACGGCGCCGGTGGAGATGGTGGCCGGCTTCGTGCCGCCGGAGACGGTGTCGCCCTTGAGGCCCGGGTCGGTCTCGGTGACCTCGGCCTCGATGAACATGGGCGGCGTGACGCCGATGATCTGGTCGTCGGCGTACTGGATCTGGACGACGTCGTTCTCGAGCAGCCACTTCGCGTTGTCGCCGATGTAGTCGGCGGAGAGCTGCAGCTGCTCGTAGGTCTCGTTGTCCATGAAGTAGAAGTCCTGGCCGTCGTTGTAGAGGTACTGGTACTCGCGTGTGGAGAGGTTGACGCTCTCGAACTTCGTGCCGGCGTTCACCGTGTAGTCCACGACGCGGCCTGTCTGCAGGTCGCGCACCTTGTAGCGCACGAACGCGCCGCCCTTGCCGGGCTTGACGTGCTGGAACTCCACCAGCACCGCGGGCTTGTCCTTGATGAGGAGGCCCATGCCGTTACGAAAATCCGCCGTGGAGATGGTGGCCACGATACGTTCCTTTCAAAGGCCCGGCCGCGCCCGTCGCGCGCCGAGGAGGGGTCGAATACCGCACAGAGTAT
>CANQFP010000096.1 GCA_947599965.1 uncultured Atopobiaceae bacterium
CGCTCGCGCCGCTCGCGCCCTCGGCGCCCGGGCTCGCCTCGGCGGCACCCGCCCGGGCGGCGTCCGCGCGGGGCGTCGCCGTATGCCGGCGTCGTTCCTCTTTTCGCTTCCGCACCACCACGCGGCTCGGGGGGGCCGCTCGCCTACGAAGCGAGCGAGCCGTTCTGCGGCACCTCGAAGCGATAGCCCACGCCGTGCACGGTGTAGAGCCACTTCGGGTTGCGCGGGTCGTCACCGAGCTTGGCGCGCAGGTTCTTCACGTGCGAGTCGATCGTGCGCTCGTAGCCCTCGAAGTCGTAGCCGAGCACCTTCTCCACGAGCTCCATGCGCGTGTAGACGCGGCCGGGATAGCGCGCGAGCGTCACGAGCAGCTTGAACTCGGAGGCGGTGAGATCCACGAGCTTGCCGTCCACGGTCACCTTGTGGCCGGAGATGTCCACCTTCAGGTCGCCGAAGTCGAGGACCTCCATCGGGGGCTCCTGCTCGTAGCGCACGCGGCGCAAGAGCGCCCGCACGCGCGCGATGAGCTCGCGGGGCGAGAAGGGCTTCACGAGGTAGTCGTCGGCGCCGAGCTCGAGGCCGACGATGCGGTCCTCCACCTCGCCCTTCGCCGTGAGCATGATGATCGGCACGTCGGAGCTGTCGCGGATGGCGCGGCAGACCCGCTCGCCCGAGAGCTTGGGGAGCATGAGGTCGAGGATGACGAGGTCGAAGCTGTGGCGCCCGAACTCCTCGAGCGCCGACTGGCCATCGCCGACGCTGCGCACCCAGAAGCCGTCGCGCTCGAGATAGGCGGCGACGGCGTCGCGGATGGCCTTCTCGTCCTCAACCATCAATATGCGCTTAGCCTCGGCAGCCATGAGCCCCTCCTCAGACGGTATCACCCAGCCTCACTTCTACCCGCTCGCGGGGTCGGACGAGGCGGAAACCGCCGAAAGGTCGGCCCGACGCGCGGGTTTCGCCCTTGAGGAGCGCCCCGCGTCGGCGGACGGTCTAGCCGGCGGAGATGGAAAACGCGCGCACCTCGACGTTGGCCGGGTAGCCCGAATCGGGATCCTTCACCGTCGTGAAGCTCACGAAGGTGTCGCAGGTGCCGATGCGCGCGGGGTACTCGCCGTAGTCCACGGAGTGGTCGAGCGCGGGCACGACGCCGTAGCGCTCCGTCGCGAGGTCCGCGTCCACGTAGGAGGAGCGGCTCTTCACGAGCACGATGGGGTACTTGCCGGCCGCCGGCGTGGAGGGCTCGCGGGAGACGGCCACGAAGGGCCCGCCGCTCTTGCCGAGGTAGGTGCCCATGTTGCCGAGCAGGCCGCCGGAGTCGTAGTTCGCCTCCACCTGGAAGACGAAGTCCTCGCCCATGCGCACCGCGCTCATCGGCTTCACCGACTGCGGCAGCACCATGCTGTCGACCACCTGGGAGAGGTCGTCGGAGAGCCGGTAGGCGTAGATGCCGTAGTAGACGCCCTCCTCCTCGCGGACGCGCGGCGTGAGCGTGACGGTGTCCTCCGAGACGGCCGGCTCCGTGGCGAAGCGCCCGTGGGAGGTGATGGCGGCGACGGCCTTCTGCGCGCCCTTGCGCCAGACGTAGCAGACGCTGGCCTCGGTGCTCTTGGAGCCCGAGGCCCGTGGCATGACCTGGTAGATCACGCGATCCCCGGCCACGGCGAAGAGCGGGGTGTCCCACTCGCCATCGGCCTTCCAGAGCTCGGTGGGGTTCTGCGTGAGGCGCCCGTCGGCGAAGGGCGCGGCGTAGAGCGTCCAGACGCCGGTGACCACGTCGGTCTCGCACCAGGCGTAGACCGAATCGGAGCAGCGCGCGTCGAGGATCACCTGGTTGGCGCCCTTGGAGACGGGCTTCGGCACCACGTCCTCGAGCGTGCCGCTCGCGAGCGAGAAGGCGGCCGCCTTCACCGGCGGCACGTTGGCCTCGCCGGTGCAGGTGGCGGCGATCCAGGTGCCCTGGCTCGGATGGAGCACGGTGCCGAGGGGAACGGTCCAGTGGCCGGCCTCGGTGAGCCCGGGCGGTTCCTCCACGTAGGTGTAGGTGTCGAGGACGGATGTCTGGGAGCCGTCGTCCACGTAGGTGGGCTCGGCCACGCCCTCGCCCGCGCCCCGGCTGCATCCGCCGAGCGTGGCGGCCGTGCCGCCGACGGCGCCGGCCACGGCTGCGACGCCGCCCAGCGCAAGTGCGCCCTTGAGGAACGTACGGCGATCGACGCCCGCGCCGCGGCGAGTCGTGCGGCGGGCGGCACGCGAGCGGCTCTCGGCACGCGCGCCCCGCGCTCGCGCCTCGCGACGCGGCTCCGTCTTCGGTGTGGCGAAGCGGGGCATGCTAGCTCCGGGCCGCTCCCATCGCGGCGCGCAGCCCCTTCGAGAGCTGATCGGCGCAGGAGGTGCCGCGGCCGTTGCAGTCGTTGCCCTCGAGGATGCTTGCGATCTCCTCGGCGGAGTGCCCCTTCACGAGGCGGCCGATGGCCTTGAGGTTGCCGTTGCAGCCGCCCTCGAACGCGACGTCCTCGATGATGCCGTCGTCGTCGATGTCCATGGTGATGAGGCGCGAGCACACGCCCTTGGGTTGGAAGAGATAGGTGGCCATGGGAGCCTTTCGTTCGTCGTCGGGCCCGCCGGTTACGCGCGAAGCCGTGCGGGCCCGTTGAGCACGAGAAGTATAGGAGCTCGGCCCCGCGGCTTGTG